>JAADIN010000182.1 GCA_013151315.1 Planctomycetota bacterium
CGTTCTTACAAAAACATGGAGGAAAAGACGGGGGTGCCGCTCGTCCACTTGGCCGAGAAAAACCGAGGCGTGGTCGCTTCTTACGAAGACCTTCAGTGCCAACCGCAACGATTTATCAACAGTCCGATGTGGTCTGGATTGATCGAAAACGGGCGTACTTATTCGGCATTTACTTACAACCTCGAAGCCGACGTTCCTTGGCGAACACTCACCGGCCGCCAGCAGTTTTACTTGGACCATCCGGCTTACATTCAGTTCGGCGAGCATGTGCCCACCTACAAGCCCAAGCCGTTGCCGACTCAGTATGCGGACCTCGTCTTTAGCGAAGCGGAAACGCCCAGCGATTCGACCGTCTTAACGCTCAACTACCTCACGCCGCACGGCAAATGGCACATCCATTCGACCTATGGCGACAACCAACGCATGACCACACTCTCGCGCGGTGTCGATCCGGTTTGGATCAGTGTGCAAGATGCCGAAGTTTTGGGCGTCGACGACAACGACTGGGTCGAGGTCTACAACGACAACGGCGTTGTGGTTACTCGCGCAGCAGTCAGCGCACGCATTCCGCCTGGAATTTGCATTCAATACCACTCTCCGGAGCGGACTTACAGTGTGCCGAAATCTCCAATCCGAAAAAATCGGCGTGCCGGCGGGCATAACAGTTTGGTACGCACCCGCTTGAAGCCGAATTTTATGATCGGCGGTTACGGACAGTTTACCTATCACTTTAATTATTGGGGACCGATTGGTTGCAATCGGGATACGCACATTATTATCCGCAAGTGTCCTGTTGTGAATTTTTAAGGTTTTTTCATTTGTCATTAGTTATTTTTCAATAGTCATCTATCAACGGCTTGTCCCCTCAGTTTTCAATGACAAATGACTATTGAGAAATAACTAATGACAATTCCTTCCTACGAACCACCAGCCACCGAGCACTCATGAACATCCGATCCCAAGTTTCTATGGTGTTTCATCTCGACAAGTGCATCGGGTGCCACACTTGCAGCGTCGCCTGCAAGAACATCTGGACCGACCGTAAAGGCGCGGACTATATGTGGTGGAACAATGTCGAGACCAAGCCGGGCACCGGCTATCCCACGCAATGGGAAGACCAAGAGCAGTACCACGGGGGTTGGGAAAAGAAAGACGATCAGCCGATCCACATCAAGTCGACCGGTAAAGCGCGGGTGGTGCCCAATATTTTCCACAATCCGTACATGCCTAGCATGGACGACTATTACGAGCCTTGGACGTACGACTATCAAAATCTGTTTAACGCCGAAGAAGGGCCGGATCAACCGATCGCTAAGCCGATCTCAATGGTCACTGGCGAAGATATCAAAATCGAAGCGGGGCCCAACTGGGACGATGATCTTGGTGGGTCACAAATCTATGCCGCCAACGATCCGAACCTTGCCGGATTGTCCGATCAACAGCGGTTGCAGCTAAGCTCGGTGGAACGGCTCGTCATGTTCTACCTGCCTCGCATTTGCAACCATTGCCTCAACCCGTGCTGCGTCGCCTCTTGTCCATCCGGCGCGTTGTATAAACGGGGCGAAGATGGCATTGTGTTGATCGATCAGAAAAAGTGCCGTGCTTGGCGCAGCTGCGTGGCCGCTTGCCCTTACAAAAAAACGTATTTCAACTGGTTCACCGGCAAAAGCGAAAAGTGCATCCTTTGCTTTCCGCGTTTGGAGGCAGGAGAAGCACCGGCCTGTTTTCATTCTTGCGTCGGCCGGATTCGCTATCTCGGAGTGTTGCTCTACGATGCCGACCGCCTCGAAGAAGTCGCCAATCTTCCGGACGATCAACTGGTCGAAGGGCACCGTTCGTTGATTCTCAACCCGCACGATCCCGAAATTATTCGCAAAGCGCAGTCGGCGGGCATTCCTGATGGAGTGATCGAATCGGCTCAGCAATCGCCGGTTTACAAGTTTGTGATGGACTGGAAAATTGCCCTGCCTCCGCACATCGAATATCGCACTTTGCCGATGCTTTTTTATGTGCCGCCCATGTCGCCGGTGATTGCCAACTTTGAAGACGGTTTGGCCAGCCACGCCATGAAAAACCTTTTCCACGGCATCGACGAATCTCGCATTCCGATGCAGTATTTTGCCAATCTTTTCGGAGGCGGGCACGAAGGGGTGGTTCGTTATGCGATGGGCAAGCAGCTTGCTGTGCGATGGCATCGTCGGGCCGAAACGGTGGGCGATGTCGACGACAGCCGACAAGTTTTTACGAGAGGCGGACTGTTCGATTGAAGAGGCTGAGGCAATTTATAAGCTCACGTCGCTCTGCACGTTTGAAGATCGTTTTGTCATTCCGCCCATGTATCGAGAAGAAGCCATTGAAATGCTCAAAGAGCCGGGCGAACACAAAGCCGAGACGGGTTTTGGTTTTGTGGGCGGACCACGGAGAGGACTATAAAAATGCGGAATGCGGATTTTGGAATGCGGAATTAAAAAAGCGATGCTGTCTCGCAACACAAGGAAACGAAGGTCATGTTAGAAAAAGAGCGCACTTTAGGGACCATCAGCCGTCTGCTGGGTTATCCCGGCAAGCACACCATGCAGTCTGCCGAGTTGCTTTACCTTCTCGTTCGGGACGAGTTGCCTGGGGCGGCAAAAGGGGTTTCCGAATTTGGCCAGTTTGTTGAGCAGTGTGGCGAATTTGAACTGGAAGAAACCTACACACGCACGTTCGATGTGAATCCTTCTTGTGCTTTGGAGATCGGCTGGCATCTGTTTGGCGAAGACTATATGCGAGGCCAGTTTTTGGTGCGGATGCGCGAGGAGCTGAGTAAATATAAAATTGCCGAGTCGGGCGAGTTGCCCGACCATCTGACACATGCGCTGCCGGTGCTCGCCGCCATGCCCGAGAAAGAAGCTCAAGCATTTGCTCACGCCTGTGTTTTCCCTGCGCTACACAAAATGCAAGAGTCGCTTGAAAAGAACGAATCGCCCTATGGAAAACTTATTCGCTGCCTTGTGATGCTGCTTGAAACGTACTTTGGCGAGAGCCAACCGTGGGGTGACAACGACAAAAAACTTCTCAGCAACGGAAAAGATTTTCCGGGGCAAAACGGGCCGCGACCGCCCGGCATGGACGATCCGCTCCGAAGCTATCCCATGCCTGACCAGGCGTGTGGTGGCAATGTCGAGCTGGTTCCCCTGCACCTGCAATATCAAACTCCGAGTGCTTTGCCATTATCAAATATTTCTGAAAGTAGTCAAAGCACTCGGATGAAGGAGGGATCGAAGTGAGCCAACATTTCCTGGACCAATTTTTGTTTGTGGCACTGCCTTATGTGTGTCTCTTCACGTTTTTCTTGATGACGATTTACCGTTATCGGATGCAGTCGTTCTCCTATTCGAGTCTGTCTAGCCAATTTTTGGAGAACAAGCATCACTTTTGGGCGGTGGTACCGTTTCATTACGGCATCTTGGTAATCACGGCAGGCCACTTGCTTGCATTTGCCATTCCCCGATCGCTACTCGCATGGAACAGCGTCCCTTGGCGGCTTTACGTACTAGAAATATCCGCCCTCGCCTTCGGCATCCTCACACTCATCGGTTTGGTGGGCATCGTCGTTCGTCGGTTAGGCAACAGTAAAGTTCGAATGGTAACCACCCCGACCGACTGGATTTTGTTTGCCATGCTGTTGGCGCAAACTGTCAGCGGCGTTTGCATCGCTCTGTTTTATCCTTGGGGCTCTTCCTGGTTCGCAACGAATATGTCGCCCTACCTGTGGTCGATTGTGAAGCTTTCGCCCGAAGTCTCTTTCGTTGCTGCGATGCCTCACTTGGTCAAGCTGCATGTTGTCCTCGCGTTTCTCACCATTGGCTTCTTTCCCTTTACTCGACTCGTCCATATTCTGGTGATTCCGAACCCCTATCTCTGGCGTAAGACGCAGGTTGTGCGCTGGTATGGTCGAAAGCATTCGCCATGAATCACAGCCTATCACCAGATGAACAACGCATGGGATGGCGAATCCTAGCGATCAACACGACCGCATTTACAATCTGCTTTGCGGCATGGATGATGAATGGTGTGCTGATTACTTTTCTCGTCGACAACGGCACCTTTTCTTGGGACTCCTCGGAGATGGGCTGGTTGATTGGCATTCCCGTGCTTACGGGTGCTATATTTCGCCTCCCTTTGGGTATTGCGACCGACAAATGGGGCGGTCGGATCGTGTTCGGCCTGTTGCTGTTTGTTGTTGCCGTTCCGATGTATCTGGTGAGCTATTGTAATACGTATTGGCAGTTTGTTGTTGCAGGCTTGGGTTTTGGGCTCTGTGGAGCGAGTTTTGCGGTCGGCATCGCTTATACGTCGGTGTGGTTTCCTTCGCACCGACAGGGCATCGCGCTGGGTATCTTTGGCGCCGGCAATGCGGGAGCGGCACTCACTAGCTTGGGCGCGCGCCTCACTTGCTCAATTGGCTCACTTCCCATGGCGAAAACAGTGAAGGTTGGCGAACCCTCCCAAAAATTTACGCTGCTATATTGGTTGTCACCGGCATACTCTTTCTGCTAACGACCAAGAATCGATTGTCGCCTGGTAGCGCGACAAAAACCCTCAGGCAACGGTTGCAACCTCTCAAGCACATGCGCGTATGGCGTTTTGGGTTGTACTATTTTTTCGTGTTCGGCGGGTTTGTATCGCTAGCCCAGTGGTTGGTGCCCTATTACGTCAATGCGTATTCCACAAGCGTTGCACTCGCTGGTGCCTTGGCCGCGTGCAACAGCCTTCCCTCGGGACTTATCCGAGCAGCAGGCGGCTGGATGTCGGACCGATGGGGCGCCCGAAGCGTTATGTATTGGGTTCTCGG
>JAADIN010000233.1 GCA_013151315.1 Planctomycetota bacterium
AGTTCAAGTCGTGCGCGCTCATTATTTGTCGTAAGTCGTTATCAGCAAGCTGATTCGATCTGTTTTCAAAATATTTAACCGGACAGTTGTGTCCTTTTCATTCCTTTTCATTCCTTGGCGCTCTTGGCGTCCTTGGCGGTTTTTATGACTTTGCAATCGTCCTGCCTCCTCGTCCTCGCTCTCCTGGCTGGCTGTGGCGATCGTCTCGGAAAATCCAAAGTTCTCCGTCTCGCCACCACCACCAGCACGCGAGATTCTGGCCTGCTCGATCTGCTGATCCCGACTTTCGAGCAGCAACAAGACGTGCGAGTCGACGTCATCGCCGCCGGCACGGGAAAGGCGCTCAAGCTGGGCGAGGCAGGCGATGTCGATGTCGTGCTCGTCCATGCCCGGCAAGCAGAAGAGACCTTCATGGCGGCCGGTTTTGGTTGCCGTCGCGAAGAGGTGATGGTCAACCAATTTGAACTGTTAGGCCCAGCCGACGATCCAGCAAAGATTCGCGGCATGCTGACCCCGGAAGCTCTCCAGCGCATCGCCCGAGGCGGTTTTCGGATGGTGTCGCGTGGCGACGACAGTGGAACCCACAAACGCGAGTTGGAGCTTTGGGCTCAGGCGAGGCCTGATTGGGATCAGTACGTCGAAACAGGGCAGGGGATGGGGCCCTCGCTCATTATCGCCGACCAGATGTTCGCCTACGTTTTGTCCGACCGAGGGACTTACTTGCGTTTTCGACCAAAGATTGATCTGGTACCCCTAACCGCTCAATCGCCCGACATGAAAAACCCTTACGGTATTATGGTTGTTCACATTGAAGAGCAGCCGGCCGCACAAACTGAGTTGGCGCAAGCAATGGTCGATTATTTCATTTCGCCCCAAGTTCAAACCATGATTCAAAATTTTCGGTTGGAGGGAGAGCCGCTCTTTTTTCCTTTGCAACCGACCCTCCTGCAACCGACTATCGAAGAGTAACAACCGCCGATGCAACTGATTTGGGAAGGCCTTGCCGAAGCAATTGAACTGGTTTGCGCTGGCGATCCGTTGATTCTCGCTGCCGCTTGGCGGAGTATTTGGATTTCGGTGGTCGCAGTTTCGCTCTCCACGCTGATTGGACTACCCCTGGGCGTCGCCCTGGCGCGAGCTCGCTTTTTCGGCAATTCGATGGTCGTCCTGACGTTTCGCGCGGGGATGGCCCTGCCGACGGTTTTTGTTGGGATGGTTTGTTACGCGGTCTTCTCCCGACGCGGCCCCTTGGGTCCTTTCGAGTTGCTCTATTCGCCTTGGGGCATCGTTGCCGGCGAATTGCTGTTGGCGGTGCCGATCATTGTTGGCCTCAGCCATGGGGCCGTCAAATCGCTTGACCCTCGCGTTGGTGAAACGACATGGACCTTAGGAGCTGGTCCCCTACGGCGAGGACTTACTTTTATTTCTGAAGCGCGCACGAGCGTGATGCTTGCCGTGCTGACTGCCTTTGGACGTTGTGTCACCGAGCTAGGCATCGCGATGATGGTCGGTGGCAATATCAAAGAGCGGACCCGCACGTTGGCAACGGCCACTGCGCTAGAAACGAGCAAAGGCGAATTCGGCCGTGGCATCGCGATGGGGACGATTCTCCTCGTCGTGGCCCTTGCCGCCACTTGCCTGATCGCCTGGCTCAGCCGCGAGGAGCGAGCCGCTAAAAGCTAACCGCTAAAAGCTCTCCCACCATGATCAAAATTTCTCAACTCGAAGTAACACGCGATGGCCGAGCGATTTGCGTCGTCGAAAAGCTGGTCGTGACGCCAGGGATGCGCCTTGTTGTCACCGGCTCGAACGGTTCGGGAAAGACGACGCTGCTGCGCGTGCTTGCGGGATTAGAAAAAGACTATCGTGGCACATGTCGTGTGGATGTCGGGCACTGCGAGCGGACCTATCTTCACCAACAGCCTTTTCTGTTTCGCGGCACGGTGCTGGCCAATGTGTGCTATGGACTGCGGAACAGGGCAGGGGGAGGCGCAACGGGCAACCCCGAAGCGATGGCTTGGCTCAAGCGTCTTGGCATCGACCATTTGGCCGATCGAACGACCCAAAACCTTTCTGGCGGCGAGGCACGCCGCGTGGCCTTGGCGCGGGCCTTGGCATGTCGGCCGCGGCTACTGCTACTCGACCAGCCGCTGGACGACCTTGACCCGAGCGCTGCCAAAACGGTTTGCCAAGTGCTCGGCGAGTTACCGGAGACGACTCTCGTGGTCGCATCTCCCAACCCCCTCCCCGCAATACTCCCGATGAGCATTTACCAATTGGATTGAAGCGAGCCCCCCCCCTCATAAAAAGCGAGCCCACACATGAAAGCTGTTTGGTATGAAAAGCAAGGCGCTGCATCCGATGTTTTGCAGTTTGGCGAAATCGACAACCCGCGACCAGGGCCTGGCGAAGTGCACGTGCGGGTCGCAGTCTCTGGCGTCAATCCAGTCGACGCCAAGCGGCGGCTCGGCGGACGCGGCGAAATGTCGGCACCGCGCATCATTCCTCATCTCGACGGTTCAGGCGTCATCGACCTCGTCGGTGAAGGCGTAGCCAACACGCGTCTCGGCGAGCGCGTTTGGGTTTACGAAGCGCAAGGCGCACGCCCTTTCGGCACAGCCGCAGAAGGAGTCACCGTGCCCGCCCACTGCGCGGTACCACTCCCCGACAATACTTCCTTCGCCGAAGGTGCCTGCCTGGGCGTTCCTGCGCTAACCGCCTACGCTTCCGTCTTCGTGGAAGACAACATTCAAGGAAAAACGCTGCTAGTAACCGGCGGCGCAGGCGCCGTCGGTCGTTACGCGGTTCAGTTCGCCAAGCTAAGCGGTGCCCAGGTAATTGCCACCGTAAGCAACGACGAAAAGGCCCAGTTGGCAACCTCTGCCGGTGCAGATCATGTCATTAACTATCGAACCGAGGACGTCGCCACGTGCGTGCAAAAAATCACTGCTGGCCAGGGCGTCGACCAGATCGTCGAAGTCGAATTCGGCGGCAACCTCGATACGAGTCTTCAAGTTCTCAAGCCCAGCGGAGTGATCGCGACCTACGCATCGCAGGCCGTGCCCGAACCAAAGGTTCCGTTCTACACGCTCCTCTACAAGAACGTGATCGTTCGGCACATCCTTGTATTGCTGATGCCTGAAGACGAAAAACAGCAGGCCATAGTCGCGATCTCGCGTTGGCTCGAGCAAGGTATGCTCACGCATCACCTAGGACAGCGATTTTCGCTCGAGCAGACGGTCGCCGCGCATGAAGCGGTCGAAAACGGGGCCGTTGGCAAGGTGCTGATTGAGATCGGGGGCTAAGAGCCTATCCCAGAACCCTGCTGGAGGTATCCAGCGGCCAGGGAAATCAGCATAACCAAACGGTTTTGGGACGTGCAGTAAGACAGGGAAACGCCAGGAATTTGCGTGGTCATCAGAGATCCCCGCCTCCTCACCAAAATCGGTGGGTGAATTCTGGTTCGGATAAGGCTCAATAGGCAAGCTGTCAGGAGAACTGGTGCAAAAATCGCTCTTTCGCATTTCCCCGCTTTTCGCGCACAATAGATGTTCGCTTCCACGGAAGGAGAGCCCCTGCCAATGCGTCTTAAGAAATTCGCCGATTTTTCTGTCTATGTCGTGGTGCGCCTCCTGATTTGCATCATCCAGGCCTTACCGCTAAGTGCCTGCGCGGTAATTTCTAAACACGTCGGCGGGCTCTGCTGGCATCGCCTCAAACTGCGTCGCGACGTGCTGGAAGAAAACCTGCGCTATGCGTTTCCTGCGAAGACGCAAGCGGAACGCGACCGCATCGCGCTAGCGATGTGGGAACATCTGCTGCTGATGGTCATGGAAATCGCGCATGCTCCGCGCAAGGTATCTCGAACGAATTGGCGAAGCCATTCTGCTGTCCCAGGCATGAAAGAAGTTTTGCAACGGCTGATCGACGAGCGGCCGACGGTGATGATCTCGGGGCATCTGGGAAATTTTGAGATGGGGGGCTATCTCCTGTCGCTCCATGGCTTTCCGACGCACACGATCGCTCGACCTCTAGACAATCCGTATCTCGACCGATTCATCACCCGCTTTCGAGAAGCCACAGGCCAATACATGCTGCCAAAGCAGGGCAGTGGTCGGCAGGTTGCCTTGCTGCTCGAACAGGGCGGGACACTCAACTTGTTGGGAGACCAACACGCAGGCCAAAACGGCTGCTGGGTCGATTTTTTCGGCCGGCCCGCGTCGACTCACAAAGCGGTCGCCGTGCTTACGCTCAGCGGCAAGGCGCCGACCGCCGTGGTTGCCGCCCTGCGAGGCGATCGACCGCTCTACATCGAAATGCACGTAGCCGACATGGTCGATCCGCAGGACAACGATTTCAGCCTGGGCACCATCCCGTTGCTCACCGAGTGGTACACTCGAAACCTGGAATATCTGATTCGCAAGGCTCCCGAACAATACTGGTGGGTTCATCGCCGTTGGAAAGGCCAACCGACCGATCGCCGCGAGCTACGACGGCAGAAGCGAAAACGGCAAGCGGCTGCTTAGCCGTCCTATCTATCGCAACATCTGGAGGTGCTCGGCCATTGCCAGTTCGGGGCCAGCTAGGCGTTTTTTTAGTCGGGCGCTAAGGGTTTCCCCGGCGACCCCTTGTCGCAAATCGGCCAAGTAGTCGGTCAGTAAATTTGCCTTGTCGTCTCCCGATTCCAGCAAGTAGTGGACCCAAGCCCAGGCTTCGGCGTAGTCCTGCTGGGTCATTTCTGCGGCGGAAGTGAGTTGCTCGAGTCGCAACAAGTCGGGCTTCCAGTTGGCGAGATTTGCCTGAGCGGCCAGCAATTCGACATGCGGCTGGTTGACTCCTCGCAATCCACGACCGACCTCGAAATACTCAGCTAGGCCTTCATCTAACCAAAGTGGCAGGTTGGGCACCGAGGCATGGAGATAGCCGTGGGCGACTTCATGTCGAAGATCTTCGGCCACATGGTCGCCCCAGTGGGCGTACACGGAGAGCTCGATGTCGGTTTCGACGAAAATTGCACGACGGGCTGGAAAACCAGGGAAACGTTGATTCAGAAAATCGTAGTACGAGGCGCCCTCGGCAAAAAGGTAGATGTGGATGGGCTCGTCGGTAGGCGGCAGCAAAAGTTTTTCGCTGAGCCGCTCACGCTGCAGTGCAAGCTCTTCGACCAAACGGTGTTGCTCGGGTAGCGGGAAATCGCTGTGCAGCACCAGTTGCTCACGCACGAAACGATGCTGAAATTGCGCCGATTGTTTTGTCAACTGCAATGATTGGCAGCCCGCGCAAGCGATGCTCAAAATCAGGCAGAGGGTTTTTTGTTGCTTTTGCACGGCGGTATTCTAGCGGCGACAGGAGTGGGGTCGAAGAGCAGTTGGTGAGCGTGGGGACTCCGGCGATCTGTCAGATCGCGGCTAACTTCTGTCAGATCGCGGCTGTTCTCAGTCCCGCTCAGAGATAATCACGTCCAGCTCGCTCTTGAGCCGGGGTAGGATTTCGCCGTAAGAAAATTGCCCTAACGATTCGCTGCCCCGTTTGAGATTGACATGGTTCGCGCCGCACCAGAGGCCCAGGTCGGCGTCGTCGGTTTCGCCCGGGCCATTCACGCGGCATCCCATCACGGCGATCGTGATCGCCTGCTCGGATGCGTAGCGAGTCATCTCTTTCACTTGCTCGGCCAAGTCGATAAAGGCTTCGTTTTCGACACGCGAGCAGCTTGGACAACTGATAATGTTCAGCGTGTCGAGGCCGTAGTCGACAACCGAACGGACTCGCCCATTGGCAATGTCGTCGAGGATTTGTCGGCCTGCTTCGATTTCTTCCGGCTTGCGAACATTCGATACGGTAAGCGAAACGCGAATCGTGTCGCCGATGCCTCGGCTGATGAGTTGTTCGAGCGCGATGCGCGTTTTGATGACCCCGTCGGGCGGCATGCCGGCTTCGGTGACTCCCAGATGCAGGGGGACATCGGGACGCTGCTCGGCAAAGCGGCGATTGACCTCGATCACTTTTTTCGGATCCGAGTCTTTGAGCGACACGCAATAGCGAGTGAAATCGAGTTCGTCGAGTGCTCGGCAGTGGTCCCACGCACTGTCGAGCATCGGACCCATCGAGTCGTCGCCCGTGTATTGGGCCTGCTTGTCGGGATCGACGCTGCCGCAGTTGACGCCGACTCGTATTGCGCAGTCATGGTCGCTGGCGATTTGTGCTAAGTAGCGCACCTTTTCCTGCCACGGCTTTTCGCGTTCGTGGTGGTAAAGATGCCCCGGATTGTAACGGAGCTTGTCGACGTGGGGAGCGACGATTTCGGCGAGCCGATAATTTTCTTGCAGGTCGACGACAAGGTTGGCTTCGGTTTGCCTGCGAATCTCAGCCAGCGCCGCTGCGTCTTGACGACTATCGACCGCCACGCGCACAACGTCAGCTCCGGCAGCATGGAGTGCATTGATTTGCTCGGCGGTTGCGTCGATGTCTTGTGTTTTCGTCGCAGTCATGCTTTGCACGGCGATAGGCTGGGCGTTGCCAATCGTGATCGAGCCGATGCGCACTGCGCGTGTGGGATTGCGTGGAAGATTCATGATGAAAATTTAAGTTTTGAGGTTGAGTTAGCTAGTCGCTTGCGGCTTAGCCGATTTGTAGCCAAAGGAGTCCCATCGAGTAGGCGTTGAAAAACATGTGGGCGGCGATGCTTGCTGCCAGCCGATGGGTCCGTTGGTAAAGATAACCCAAGACGATGCCAAACACGACCAGCGGCACGGGGGCAACGCCGTGTCCGACGTGCGCCAGTCCAAAAACGAGGCTAGTAATCAGTATCGGGGCCCAGCCGTGGGGCAAGCCGGCAATCATGCCACGTTGGGGACGAGCCGGTTCGCCATCGGGATCGGTTTCCAGTTCGGCCTGCACCGGCTCGCTCTCTTGATCGTCGCTCAACTCGTCTTCTCTGCGTTCCAGCCAACCTTGCAGCAACGTCCTAAAGGTAAACTCTTCAAAAACAGGAGCTGCGATAACTGCGAGTACAAAGCCTACCAGCATCATCTGAGGAGAACGATGTTCGAGCAATTTCTCGATGAGCTGATGTTGTTGCTCCGGTTGGAAGACCATATGGAGCACGTAGAGAACCGAATAGATGGGCACGAGTGAAGCGATGCAGGCAAAGATTCCTATTGCCGTGTCGCTGAGAAGTTGTCGTAGCGAGGAGGGAAGCCCGAGATCCCTGGCATTGGCGTCGACGAGGGTCGCGAGCAACGCCATGGCCGCTACTACAATTCCGATCATTGCGGCCGAGCTCAGCCAGCCCGAAGTAATGTATTCGGAAGGATTGATATCTTCAGAGGGCTCTCCAAAAAAATTCAGCACTAAAAAAAAGAGCGGAACCATGGCCGCCAGCGGGCCCCAGGGAACGGAACGTCGCGGCTGGTAGGCGAGCAACGGTCGGCCATCAATGTGCCGTTGGAAAAGAAAAAAAAGTGCGACCAGACTCAGCAGAAACGCCGCGGACATTGTGAAGAAGGCAGATTGGTTGATCGATTCTGGCATCAGTGGTCGGTTTTACGAAGTCTCAGTTTTTTCGAAGCATCAGTACTGCCGCGCGAATGTAGATAGCTCCAGAATAGAGGGTCAGCAGCACCGCCGCCCAGGCGACGATGACCAAGCCGAGCGACATCCACTCGGGAGGCGTCTGCCGCCAAGCGGCTTGTAGCTGGTCGACCTGTTGCGGATGGAGATAGCTAAGATGAATCATACTCCAACCGGCTGCGAGACACTGGAGGGCCATTTTCCATTTGCCGATCCACGTGGCAGAAAAATCGCCCCCTTGCTGTTCAACGAACGTGCGCAATGTGGTGACGAGCAACTCGCGACCCGTAATCACGACGGCCATCCACGTCGCGATCCCCGAGGGGCTAGCTCCACTGGCCAACGTGGGAACGGCTGCCAAGTAAATAAAGGTGCCGCAGATAAAAAGTTTGTCGGCAAACGGATCGAGAACACGGCCCAGTTGGGTGATTTGACTGTATTTGCGAGCCCAGTAACCATCGAGCCAGTCGGTGCCGGCCGTCACGACAAACAACGCAAAACTTGTTTTGTACCAGCCTCCGGCCAAAAAAACGAACATCACGATCGCGAGCACGATTCGCGCCGCGGTCAGCTGGTTGGGCACATTCAGCAGCGGCCCCGGATTTTTCAGAGTGGTCGATTCTGACATGGTGAAGAAGGAGTTAGGATTTAGGTGTTAAGATTTGGGGAACAGGTTTTAGGCTTGAGGAACTTGGTTTTTCCCTAAAATCCTAACCCCTCAATCCTCACTATCGAGGTTCGTCACAGGCGACGGCGATGAGGTCATAATCTTGGCGGGCCACGATCTCGCATCGTACCAGCGCACCCGGCTTGAGTCCCAGCCCCGTCACATAGATCACTCCATCGACATCGGGTGCCTCGGCATAGGAGCGGCCGATCCAGGCGTCGGGCTCATCTTCCACAGCGGAGTCGATCAGTACGTCGACTTGCCGGCCAATCTGGGCGTCGTTCCAAGCAAACGCAATCTCTTGCTGCACGGCCATCAACCGATCGCGTCGCGAGTTCATCACTTCTTCGGAGATCTGATCGGGCAGCTTGGCGGCCGGCGTGTCAGGCTCATAGGAATAGGTAAAAACGCCGAGCCGCTCGAATTGGTGTTTTTGGACGAATTCGACCACTTCTTCAAACTGTTCGTCGGTTTCGCCCGGGAATCCAGTAATGAAGGTCGTGCGTAGGACCAAATTAGGAATGCGCTCTCGAAGCTTGGTTAGCAACGTCTCGGTATCCTCTCGATTTACCCGCCGCTGCATTCGCTTCAGCATCTGATTGTTGGCATGTTGCAACGGCATGTCGAGATAGGGAATGATTCGCTTGCTGGCCGCGAGGACGTCGATCAACTCGTCGCTGACATACATCGGATAAAAATACATAAGCCGAATCCAGTCGAGGCCTTCGACTTTTTCGAGCTTTTGCAGCAATTCGGCCAAGCGAGGTTCGCCATACAAATCCATGCCGTAGTAGGTGGTGTCTTGGGCGACGATGACCAACTCGCGCACGCCATCGGCGGCTAGCTCTTTCGCTTCGGCGATAACTTCTTCCATCGGCTTGGTGGCGTGCTTGCCTCGCATTTTGGGGATCGCACAAAAAGTACAAAGCCGATCGCAGCCTTCCGAGATTTTCAGATACGCAAAATGCCGCGGAGTCACTCGCATTCGCGACGTGTCGGGCAGCGGCCGGATGGGGGCCGGCTTGAACACAGTCCGCTGTTCTTCGAGCCCGCCGATAAGACGGTCGGCGACCTTGGTCACTTCTTCGCGGCCGAAGACGCCGACAAGGTGATCGATCTGCGGACGATCTTCGAGTAGCTGTTCGCGTTGTCGCTCGGCGAGACAACCCGAGACGATCACACCGCGCAGATTGCCCTGTTTTTTGAGCTCGAGCATTTCGTCGATCACGGCGAACGATTCTTGGCGAGCCTGCTCAATAAAACCGCACGTGTTAACCACCGCAAAGTCGGCCCCTTGAGGGTCGTCGACCAGTTCGTAGCCATCAAGCTGCAACATGCCGAGCATGCGTTCGCTATCGACGAGATTTTTCGGGCATCCGAGGCTAACAAAGGCGTATCGACCTTTGACTTCGGCAGGAAGTTTTTCGGTAGTAGACACAGAAGGTTCGAAGCAAAAGGGTGCGAGCCGAGGCGTCCCCGCCCACGGTGGCAGAACGCGAAGGAGGCCATTCTAACTCATGGCACGACGGGCAAGAAGGCCCCGGGTCGAGGACGACCGGGCTCGCGAAGCGGGCCGGCTCGTCCCCGAGCCCGGACTGTGGTCTATGCGAATTTTCTGCTTGCAAAAGACGGTATCTTAATGTAGTGTACGCGAGTACACCTTTCATGCGAACAGGGAAATTCAATGTGGAGCGAAATACCACCCGAGCAGTTTGCCGCTGCCGTTGACACTTGCGCTCGCGAAGTGCTGGCCGAAGGTTCGATTGCAGGGCCGCCCGTCGATGCGCTGTTGCTTGCAAGACGGCTCGAGCTGCTGGTCGCTCGCGATTCAAGCATGGAGGGGCGGGCCCGGTTTGTGCGTCTTGGGCAAGGAGGCGGAGCAGGGAAGGGGACGATTCTGTTGGCGGATGAACCTCGTGCCGAACGGCGGCATTGGGCGATTGCCCATGAGGTGGGCGAATCGGTTGCTCACCGTGTGTTTGCCGCGCTTGGTATACCACTGGTCGACATTCCGGTGGCTGGGCGAGAAAGGGTGGCGAATCAGTTGGCCAGTGGCTTGCTGTTGCCGCACGATTGGTTTGCGGCCGACGGAAATGCGCTCGATTGGGATCTGTTGGAGCTAAAACAGATTTACTCGACCGCAAGTCACGAACTTCTTGCCCGCCGGATGCTCGAAATGCGGCCGCCCGTGATCGTGACGCTTTTCGATCAAGGCCAAACGCAGTGGCGGCAGAGCAATGTCGTTGGCCGTCCGCCGCGACTGACGACGCCGGAACTCGAGACTTGGCGAACCTCTCATGAACGGGGCAAGGCGGCCAAGTACTGTGGGCAAGATTTGCCTGAGGGCATTGAGGACGTGCGTTGTTGGGCAGTGCATGAGCCGGGGTGGCGGCGGGAGATTTTGCGTATGGAGCTTGAAGGGTGGTGAGATTCGGGTCCGGGCTCGCTTGCAGCGAGCCGTGGCGTCCCCGCCCACGGTTTCTTCGTTAACGTAGTTCTTCGTTAACGCAGCGCTGCGAGCAGCTCGTCAACCACATACGGCTTTCCAAACACCGCGGAAGCGCCAGCACTTTGCGCTTGGGCGACGTGTTCGACGCGGGGATAATCGAGCAAGGCGACTACCGTGGCATCATGCGAACGTACTTGGCTGCAAAAGTCGGTCAGCCGTTGAAGTTCCTTTTCGTCAAGTTGGCTACCATCCCAGATTCCGGAAGAAACTTTTTGGTCGACCCGCCGGGCAGGTTGAACCCAAAGGGTCGCGATCCCCAAGGGCTCCATCGCTGCTGACAACGATTCGTAAACGGAAAAATCTTTGGCGTTGATGGCCACCGGCGAATCGAATGCTGGGCTCTTGCTCTTGATGCAGGGGAGCCCGATGCCGAGAAGCCCGATGCCGAGAAGATAGCGGCCCGCCTGGGGATTATCTGCCGGAAGCGACCATGGCGGACAGAGCCCGGCCGCGACTCTTGTTTGAGCCGACTTCCACCAGGGAGCCAGCTCATGCCAGTAAAGACGAAGTACGCCCGTCAATTGAATGCCGGTGCGCATGCCTCCTTCGCACCAACTGCCGGCGACGATCACGATGCGGGCCAAGGGGGCAAGGGATTGCAGACGGTCGACATGTCGCTGGCGGTATCGGCCCGGCAGGGGCTGGGCGAGCAGGATCAGTTCAGGAGTCGTTTCGCCCGTCTGGAGATTTTTTTCTGCTTGGTTGAGGTCGGACACGGTTTGCCAAGCAGTCGCCTCCTCGATGGGGGCTAGGGCCAAACGGAATTCTTTTTCCTGCCATGGACCTATCGCGAGAACTTGTACGCTGGTGCATGGCGTAGCATTTTTGAGGTCGCTTGAGACGGTTGGAGAAAGAGACATATTTTTATTCACTCGGCAAGCATGCCGTCGCGGGCGGTTAGGAGTTGATGGGCTTCGATCGCGTCAGCCGCCGTTCGCAATTGGGATAACCAATCGAGGTCACTGATCATGCGGCTCAGTCGGGCCAAAATCTGAAGGTGTTCGTGATCGTTGGTTGCGCCGATGAGGAAAAATACATCGGTAAGCCCGCTCGATCCGCCGAAGGGGATTCCTTGGCCGGTGATTCCGAGTGCGAGAATCGGTTCGCCCAGGATCGAAGATTGGGGGCGTCGCGGATGCAAGAGTGCGACTCCGCTGTCGAGCGCGGTCGGGTGCATGGCTTCACGAGAGGTAACGGCTTCCGCCATTTTGCCGGGATCCCAAAGCATGCCCGTGGTTGCCGCCAGTTCACTCATCCCTGAGATTACGCTGCTACGTGTTTTTGCAGCAAGTGGTACCGCAACGGCCTCGACAGGCAGCAGGGCGGCAATCGAAAGCTCGTCGGGTTCGCTCGAACTTACCCGGCGGAGATTGGTTTCCATTTTCGCCAGTTGCCCTTCGTCGGAGATGCCAATGCGATCTTCCAACCAGTGATGAATTTCTGGCCGCGAAAATCGCCATTGACCTCCCACCCGCCGACCGGGAATCTTGTCGCGGTCAGCTAGCTTAGCGATTTGTGCAGGCAGCAAGTGGAGATAAGCTGCCAAACTGCTGATATCAAAGTCGTCGTCTGCCACGGTTTTTCTTGGGTGGGTAGAGAATGGGTGCTGGCACAGCTTGAGGATGCCCCCCATTGTCGCTGTGAACGCCACTCGGTGTCCAGCGGTCTCTCGGGGGAATGTGAGCCGCAACGCGCTAGCGTCGGGTAGCGAAGCCATTCCGCAACGCCCGCAACGCCCGCAGGCCCGCAGGCCCGCGGCTAGCGCCGTGCGGCTCACCCCAAGTAGCCAAAAGCACGAGTTCGTTTGCCGCTATCCTGATTTTACACCTTGAGCAACTCGTCTTGACACGTTTTTGGCAAATTGCCAGAATCCCCAACGCTTTGACCAAGGGTTTCGCCCAGGAAACTTTAGGCGTCAGAGCAGATCACGCAGGGAAACGGATTTCCACGCGTCAGGTGTGAAACCAAGTTGGCTCCGCTGCCGCCCGCAAATAGGGAGTGGCTGCCAACAACCAGGCAAGGAGGCTTGGCATGTTGCACGCAAATCAACCGTCTACGGGCGTATCGCTCGAGAGACTATTTCCTACCGACACACGCACTGGCGTTGGTCCCGTACTGGCTACTTCCTGCAGCACCGATTGGCGACAGGTCGAGCCGGGCGATGTCTTCGTGGCGCTACCCGACGGCGTCGGAAACCGGGGTGCCGGCGAAGGCCATGAACATGCTCAGCGAGCAGTTTCTCATGGTGCCGTGGCCGTCGTTTGCGAACAACCGGTGCCCGTCTTCGACGTGCCGACCTATTTAGTTTCTGATAGTCGAGTCGCGCTGGGCCAGCTTTGCCAAGCGTTGGTCGGTTATCCGACCCGATCGCTACCTACGATCGGCGTGACAGGAACTCAAGGAAAATCTACGACCCTTGCGTTGCTCGATTCGATCTTCGCGATGGCCGGTAAGCATTGCGGCATGTTGAGCAGCCTGAGTTGCTACGACGGCATGAGCCACAGCCAGGGCATCAGTGATTCACCTTCGCCGCAATCATTGGCTTCGAGATTAGCACGCATGGATGCTGCCGGTTGCAGTCATGCCTTGCTAGAAGTTTCGAGTCGATCGCTATGCCAGGGCCGACTGGCAGGTATCGAGTTGGATGCGGTCTGCGTAACCAATGTTCGTGAAGCGCACCTCGACTTGCACAACTCCATCGAAAACTATCGCAACGTCA
>JAADIN010000151.1:0-20754 GCA_013151315.1 Planctomycetota bacterium
CCCTTTTCTTCGGGCCCTTTTTCCTCGGGAGCGTCTTTTTTCGTTGGCATCGGTGGTCCTGGAAAAGGCTGCGATCAGAAGTGGCTATTAACTTAGCAAATGTCGGCATGCAGCAGTACGCCGATTGCCTGCCAGGGATTGCATTTACTGAGGTGAAGCCTCACAATGCGACTCTCTCGGGTACGTCAGATGTCTAGGAAAACAGGAAAAACGCATGATTGTTACCAATACCGAAACGATCGCCGGCTACCGCATTGCCGAAATCAAAGGTCTGGTTCAAGGCAATACGGTCCGCGCCAAGCACGCTGGCCGCGATATCGCCGCCAGTTTTAAGAATCTCATTGGCGGAGAGCTAAAAGGCTACACCGAGCTACTGACCGAATCGAGGCGTCAGGCCCTCGAGCGGATGTTCGCCCAGGCCGAGCAATTGGGAGCCAACGCGGTCGTGAATGTGCGATTTACCACCAGCGCGGTGACGGCCGGGGCAGCCGAATTGTATGCCTATGGAACGGCCGTGGTGGCCGAGCCGAGCGCCTGAAAAGAAATTCGGATTGCGGCGGAATCCTTTAGCTCCGAGATAAAAAATGTCAGATTTGGTTATTCAACTTGGCTTTGTGCTGTTTCTGATCATCCTGGGATTCATTGCCGGGTCGATTGCCGAACGTCGCCATCTTGCGCGACTTGCCGAACGCGAACAGGGCAATGGTCATTTTCTTGTGACGCAACTCAAGAATTTCCCCGCGTGTACCAAAAATGAATTGGCTCCGCAGATCATTGTTGGCGAAGTGGTGATCGCTTCAGACTATTTCAAAACGTTCGTGGCCAAACTCCGAGGATTGTTTGGTGGCGAAGTGCGCAGCTTTCATTCGCTCCTAAGTCGAGCTCGACGCGAGGCGACCCAGCGAGTGGTCGAGCAATCGCGTGATTTGGGTTACAACGCAATCTGCAATCTGCGCATCGAAACCGCCGACGTTGGCGGTAGTTCTTCCAGCAAGAAGAAAGCGGCCATGGTTGCCATTATTGCCAGTGCTACGGCCTACCATTACCAATCCCCCTCTCCATGAGTCAGGGCCCCATGAGCGACCCTGACGATTCTCCGCGTAAACCGCAGCACGGCCTGCCACAATTCGTAGGCGACCCGAGCGAAGAAAAAGCGGCCCGACGGCTAGCCCGCGAACGCGAGCGAGCGACCGATGCCGACGCAGTAGAGCATACCGTCTGGAGCGAGCCGGCCCTTTCGTCCGATTTGGCTGGCTCGCCAAGCGAAGGCCAAGTGACCTACCCGAGGTGGCTAGAAGAAAACATTCGAGGAACTTCCCTAGCAAAAAGTTATGGGATCACTTTGCTTGTGGCGCTGGCAGCCGGACCGTGGGGAGTGCTCGGGGCATTTTCTGGAGCGGGGAACAGCCAGTTGAGCGTACTCATGTTTGCGGTCTTTGGTCCCGTGGCTGAGGAGATTGCCAAAGTTGCCGCGGCTCTGTGGGTTGTCGAAAAGCGGCCTTTTTTGTTTCGTTCGTTCAGTCAAATTTTGCTCTGTGCGGCCTGCGGCGGGCTGGCTTTCGCTGCGATCGAAAATCTTCTCTACCTCCACGTTTACGTGCCAGTGCATACGCCCGAATTTGTCAACTTTCGTTGGACTGTGTGCGTTGCCTTGCACGTGGGTTGTTCGTTGATCGCAGGAGTGGGACTCGTACAGATTTGGAGCGTCGCGGTGCGTGATCTTTCTCCACCTCGATTGGCATTGGGAGTGCCGTGGTTTACTGCCGCGATGGTTATTCACGGACTCTACAATCTAACGGTGATGTTTGCCTCGGCCGCAGGGTGGCTCGATCTTGGCATGCCTGAACCAACCGGTGAGTAACGAAAACCTACTCACCCGCCTCAAAGCCAACGGGTTGCAACCCCTCGGCTTGCGCCGGCAGTTCGATCGGCAGTTCATATTTGCGCAGCCCCGTCAACTGCAGCGCCACCCGCGCAAGAAACAGCGGATTGTTTTTCAGATAACGCCGCCACAACCGCCGAGGCTCTTTCAGAAGCCGAAAAAACCATTCCAGCCCCGCACGTTGCATCCAGGCGGGCGCTTGCGGCACGAGGCCCGCGTGAAAATCAAATGCCGCGCCGACGCCAAACATGACCAGCGGCGCCGCAAGCCGCGGCGATTGGAGAGTCGTGCTGCCATAGCGTTGCAAGAAGCCGGCCATGAAACGCTCTTGCTTCGGGGTGCTAAGCCCGACCCAGAGGCAATGCGGCTGGAGTCGGTTGAGCTCTTCGACCAACTGAATTTCTTCGTCCTCGGTCAGCGGGCGAAACGGCGGAGTGTGAGTCCCGACGATTTGTGCTTTGGGAAATCGCTCGGTCAGTTTTTCCTTCAACAGCTCGGCGACCCCGTCATTTCCCCCGAAAAAATAATGTCGCAGGCCCTCTTTTTCTCCACGCTCGAAAATTCGCAACATGAGATCGGGGCCGTAGACGCGATCCATCTGCTGACGGCTAACGCCTTGCAGACGCCCCATCCACGTGAGCGGCATCCCGTCGGGTGTCGTCAGCATCGACTCATTATGAATCCGTCGCAGCTCCGAATCGCTTTGGCACTCCGAGACCCCATGCACGCCCGTCACGGTCACATAGCCTTGCCGACCCTCGGCCAAGCTTTGCACGACCGACTCGACGGCCGAATCGAGGGTGAGCGTACTGATGCCGACGCCTAGGACATTGATTCGAGGGGGATTGGTCATACGTAGCCATCTTAATCCGACCGCAGGCCCGAACAAGCCTTTTCCGCAACTAGCGTTCCCCAACTGGCGTCAAAATCGTGTTCGCATTTCGGGCAACGAACCCTTTGGCCCAGATACCGTTGCGGCACGTCTTTGCCATGCTCGCAGCCTGGGCAGCAAATGTGGAATCGGAGCGAATCGTTCCCGTCGAGTTTCTCGAATACCTCGGCCGGCACTTTTCGGAATTCGATGTCCTTCGGTTCAAGCAGGGTGAGCTGTTCGATCGAGAGTTCGGCAATTTCCGCAATGCGATTGGCCATCCGGCGAATGGCGTGCTCGAACAAGTTGCGAGCATTGCGGCCATTGCCAAAAAATCGGTCGCGACTCTCGTACAAATGGTGGAACCCGACGATCACTTTTGCACGAACTGCCGCAGGGAGCCGGTAGTGATTCTTGTCGCACATCAGGCCAAAAATCCGCGACAGCTCGAGTGGCGTGTAGTCCACGAAATCCAAATTGCGGCTAAACCGCGAAGAAAGCCCCGGATTCGATTGCAACAGCGACTGCATCTCCTTCGGATAGCCTGCCAGAACGACGACCAGCCGGCTACGGTCGTCTTCCATCCGCTTGAGAAGCGTCTGCACCGCCTCGTGGCCAAAGGGGTCTTCTCCTTCCGAAGAAATCAATGTGTAAGCCTCGTCGATAAACAAAATACCATCGAGCGCTTCGTCGATTTTCCCGTTCGTCTTCGGACCGGTCTGGCCGGCAAACTCTGCAACCAGCCCCGACCGATCGGTTTCTACTAGGTGGCCCTTCTCCAGGACCCCCATCGCGCCAAACACTCGACCGACGATGCGCGCCACCGTGGTTTTACCCGTGCCGGGGTTGCCTCCAAAAACCATGTGAAGGCTTAGGTCCGTGGTCGGGAGGCCTGCCTTTTTACGCTGGGCCTGCACTTTGAGGAAGTTGGCTAGCGTTCGAACTTCGTGTTTGATGTTGCCCAAACCGATGAGCTGGTCAAGTTCAGCAAGTGTCTCTTTCAGTTGCTCGGGCGAAGGTCGGGGTTCACGATCAACGGTAACCTGCTCAATGGCAACTTTTCCCGAGGTCGATTCGACCTGAGTGGCCGTGGCATGGGGCTGCGTATTGGGCAGCCTGTCGGCGTCATGCAGGATTTTTTTGATCGTCTCAATACGTGCTTCGTTGGCCTGTTCGTGTTGGTCGGGGCCGTCGATCGGAATGCGCCGCAAGTGCAGATGCAATTCGTTCTGAATCATTTTCACCGACGCGGTTTCACTCAGCTTCATCGGCCCATCGGCCCGGGCAATCAAGTTGGCCAATCGCGTGACGAGCGTTTCCAAGTCGCCCACCCGATTGCGCAGCGGGGCGATTTGGTCGAACGGCCGCACCAAGGAATACCACTTGAGCGACATGGCCCTCTCCGACATTTTTCTCAGCGCCGCCTTCAACGGGTCGTCCCTCAGCCGCTGATCCCACAAATGAACCAAGAGCGTTTCTCCCAGAATCTTTTCGTTCTTGCTCCAGCGACGGTCGGCCTCGCAGATGGTCACAAAAATTTTCACCAGCAGCGCGCGATGCAGGTCGTCCATCAACTGAATAAAGTGCTCCTCCGAATCGGGCAGCATGTCGGGATACTCGCTCGCAACAAGCCGACCGCTAGAAACATAGAGCTCGCGGCACTGCTCAAGCGATTGGCGGAACTGCGCAGTCAAGTCAGAAAAGTCAAAAGAGGCCATGCCGCCCATTATCGAAGGGGAGTCGGTATTCCGCAATCCGCATTCCGCCCTCCCACATCACACGAGCCCTTTTCGCACCGCCCAAACGGCCGCTTGAGTCCGATCAGAAACGCCGACCTTGCGCAAGATATGCTGCACATGCTCTTTGACCGTCTCGTAGCTGATCGATAGCGCCAAGGCAATTTCCTTGTTGCTCAGCCCCTGGGCAAGCTGCTTGAGAACTTCGCTCTCGCGCTGGGTCAGCGGAACCTCGAGGTCAATGGTCACTCGGGGCGTCGAAAGCGCACCCGTCACGCGACGAAGTTCCTCGCGGGTCCAAATCGACTCGCCTGCTGCCGCACGTCGAATGGCCGAGAGAATCTCTTCTTTCGAAGACGTTTTGAGCAAATAGCCGGCGGCTCCCAACGCGACAGCGCGGGCAAGGTAGGTCGGGTTGTCATAGGCGCTCAGCATCAGCACCGGAACCGAGGGAAGTTCCGCGCGCAATCGTCCCAAGCACGTGATGCCATCGACTTCAGGCATCCGCACATCAAGCAGCACCAAGTCGGGCCGAAGCTCGACCGCTAGCTGAAAAGCTTCGCCCCCGTGAGAGGCCTCGGCAACGATTTCAATATCGGTCCCGGCAACCATGCTTTGCAGTCCCGCCCTGACAACCGCATGATCATCGGCAGCAAGCAGCCGAATGGACATTTCTTTCTCCGACAGCATTCAAAATGAGACCGGTAAACATAAGACTCCCCCCAAATGCGGGAAACCACCCCCTGCCAACTTAGCAGGAATAGCCCGTCTAGCAAGCACTGGCATTTTAGGCTCAGGAGGATTGCAAAGTGTGAGTGTGAGCCGCACGGCGCTAGCCGCGGGCCAGCAGTTGGGTAACGCTTTGCCTCTGCTACCCGACGCTAGCGCGTTGCGGCTCATACTTTGCAATCGCCCTGGTTTTAGGCTCAGGACGCTATTGCTATGCTTCGAGCCGGCTCGCTACGGATTTGTGTTCTCCCCTTGCGGAGACGTGTAGCGATGCACGGGTTCTGGTCGACTTGGTCGAAAGTGCTGTACCGAGCGGATTTCGTACGTAAGTGCGTTTCGTTTGGCGAGTTCTGCGACTGTTTGCCGAACATGCTGGGCCAAAGCCTCGGGCGAACCATGGGCGCGTGCGTTGATTAGCACCTCGGCTTCATGCACTTCGAGATTGCTGGCTACCGAAAGCTCGACCGGCGCATCGGAAGCGACCCAATTCGCAACTGCCGTTGCCGCTTTAGCTGACGCCAACACTTTCACGTGCCCGGGCTCCACTGCCGCAGCAACCAATGCACGGCTGAATCTCTCGACCAGTTGCAGCGTGACCTCGTCAAGCGACCAAGTTTTATTGGGGCTGGAAAGGTGGACCGTGCAGTTGAGCCATCCGAGTGCAGCTTCGCCTTCGGCATAGGTGTCGTAGTCGATCTCTAGCGGTCGGTCTGCCAGCGAGACGTCTGCCTCGAGGACGGCGATCACGGCATCAAACCCCGCGCCGGTCGTTCCGCTGGCGGCGAGAATTTCTTTGTCGGGAAATCGTTTGCCGAGCAATTCGAGTAGGTCGTCTCGCTCGGAGGTAGAAAGCCGATCGATCTTATTGAGCACAATCAGCTGCGCTTCTTCAAGCTGTTTGAGAAAGATGTATGCCGCCTGCGGAGAAAAACCGCCCGTGCCGCCGCCGAGAATCTTGCGTCCGTGCTCCGGCTTGCAAAGCACCGCCAGGGGGCCCAACGTGTAGCGATCTCCGAAGAGATGTCGCAGCGGGTGGAGCACCGTCGCCATAAGATCGGTGCAACTACCGACCGGTTCGGTTATGATTAGGTCCGGTTGACGGTCGGTCCCCAGTGCCGCGAGCGTGTCGACCAGCTCGTCGAATTTGCAACAAAAGCACGCGCCGGGGACTTCGCCGACCTGAAAACCTTGAGCTCGTAGGTTGTGGGTGTCGACCAACCCGTAAGCTTGGTCGTTGGTGACGAGTCCGACTCGCTGGCCTCGGTCGGTATAATGGCGTGCCAACCGTGCGATGGCAGTTGTTTTGCCAGCGCCAAGGAAACCGCCAATCATGAGGAAACGAGACATGAGAATGCGGAATTCGGATTGCAGAGTGCGGAAGGGAAAAAATTTGGGGCTGACGTTAATATAACGGTTGGATTGATCCGTCACGAGGTACTCTCATGCAACAAGTCACCCATGGCCCCTTTGATTGGCCGATTGCCGACGAAGAGGTGCGTGTTGCGCTCGAAGAAGCCTACCAGGATGGAAGTTGGGGCCGATACCATGGGCCTCATTGCGAAGGACTTGCCGAAGACCTATGCGAGCGGTTTGCTTGCCAGAAGGTGTTGCTCTGCTCGTCAGGGACGGTTGGCGTCGAGCTCGCTTTGCGAGGTTTTGGGGCTGGCCCTGGCGACGAGGTCGTGCTGGCGGGGTACGACTTTCCTGGGAATTTTCGCGCGATCGAGGCGGTCGGTGCCCGGCCCGTATTGGTCGACGTCGATCCGGCGACTTGGTGCTTGGATGCCGAGTTGCTCGAAAGTGTTGGCGGCGAAAAAATAAAAGCGGTGATCGTTTCGCATCTGCATGGAGGACTTGCCGACATGCCAAGAATCATGGCGATCGCAAACCAGCGTGGCTGGAGCGTTGTCGAGGATGCTTGCCAACAGCCGGGGGCCTCGCTCGGCGGTCGACCTGTGGGAAGTTGGGGCGACGCCGGGGTGCTAAGCTTTGGCGGTAGCAAGTTGCTGACTGCCGGCCGTGGCGGGGCCGTGCTGACGAGCGATGCCCAAGTTTTTCAGCGAATGAAAATCTATGCCGATCGGGGCAACCAAGCTTTTCCGCTCAGCGAATTGCAGGCGGCCGTACTGCGCCCTCAACTAAAAAAACTCGACCTGCGAAATCAAGTGCGAGAGCAGCGTGTGGCGGAAATTCGCCAAGCAACGACCGAGCTTTCTGAATGGCTACGGCCGGTCGTCTGTCGGGCGGCGACGCGACCGACGTATTACAAATTTGCTTGGTCTTTCGTTGCAGCAGAAACTCGGGCCGAGCTACGCGACGAACTGATCGCCCAACTTCAGACTGCGGGAGCTCCCCTCGATGCGGGCTTCCGAGGATTTGCTAGGCGTAGCGAGCGACGTTGCCGGAAGCATGGACTGCTCGCTTGGAGTGAACGGCTAAGTCAGTCGACTTTGGTACTTCATCATCCGGTTTTGTTGGCGCATAAAAAAGCCGCCCTTCAGGTGGGCCAGGTGCTCAACCATATGGTCGGGCAGCTGGTCTCCTGACAACCTCACTGGCAGGGGGGTGGAGATGTTTAAGTGCCAATGCAGTTGGGCGGCGATTGCCTCTTCTCTGTCATTTCTACTCCGGCGATCTGTCAGATCGCAGCTATTCTGCTGTCAGATTGCGGCGGTTTCTGTCTTCACTTCCGCAATCTGCAATCCGCATTCCGCATTCCCAATATCCGCATTGATAATGACCGTGTCCTTGGCCGATTCCTCTGCCACAGGTTCGTCAAGAACATGGAACTCATCGGCAACGTCCATCAGCTCGCCACGGAGTATACGGACCTCGCGCGGGGCCTTAATTGCCAACGTCACACGATTTCCTGCTACGCGTCGAACTTCGACAAAAACGTCGTTCCCAATATGGATTCGTTCACCAATCTTTCGGCTTAATACGAGCATCCTACTTCCCTCCATCAAAATCAGATAAGCTACCGGCGGGACTCTCTCGCTGAGAGTGGCCATCGCGTTTTGCGACGAATACCCTTAGGAGCAAGCTGTGCGCCAATTAGAAAAACAGCACCTTACGGCAGCTCCTAAAACGGCGCAAACCCTTGACGTCATAGGGATTACGACAGGAAATTTTGGTAGAGGAGACCCTGGCCACACAGGCTGGCGCAGGCCACTTTTTGTCTCGGAATGAGATGTAAATCCAGATTTGAGACAGAATTGAATGCGGAATTCGGATTGCGGATTGCGGAATTTTTTCTCTACTCCGGCGATCTGCCAGATCGCAGCGAACCTCTAACCACACGCATCGACCATGAATAACGACCCTTATCGAATAGACAAGGACGCCTGCCGAGGCCGGCAGCGGCGGCTTTTAGAGCAGATGCACACACTCGGGCTTGAGCTGGTTTTGCTTACTCGCAGCGAGTCGGTTCAATGGCTTACCGGTGCCTACGTGAAGCCGCTGTTTGCGCCCGCGGCGGCCCTAGACGCATCAGGGCATGTCACTTTGGTGTTGCCGTCAGGGAAGGTTTCGCCTGATGTTTTCTCGGCCGACGAAGTCGTCGGCTACGAAGAAAAATGGCATTCGACCCTCCGCGACGAGCAGCGGGAGGCTAGCAACGAGGTCTTGCTGAAGGCTCTTTCAAAACGGCCTCAGCGCGTGGGCGGCGAATGGTCTTGTCTTGGACCCCGCTTGCTCGCCGAGTTTGGCAGCGACATAGTCAATCTCGAACCGACCCTCTATCGCATGCGTCGTCGGAAAGACCCTGATGAATTGCGAATGCTCAATCGGGCCAATGATGCCAATCGAGCCATGTACGCTTTGGCTCGCGAGATCATCCGGCCCGGGATCAACGAGCTCGAAGTCTACAATCAATTGCATGCCGCAGCAGTGAACGAACTGGGAGAGGCGCTCACCTATTTCGGACAAGACTTTCAGTGCGGCTCGCGCGGTGGACCTCCCCGGGACCGAAAGGCCCAAGCAGGCGAGCTTTATATTCTCGACTTGGGCGTAGGGTTTCGTGGTTATTACTCTGACAATGCCCGCACGGTCGCGGTTGGAGGAGAACTGACCGACCTCCAGCAGCAAGCCTGGGAGGATCTCGAAAAAGCACTCTTGCTCGTCGAGTCGACCGTTCGCCCAGGCGTCAGTTGTCGGCAACTCTTCGAGGAAGTCCAGGCACTGCTAGCTAATTGCGGGCCAGGAGTTTTCAATCACCATTTGGGCCATGGCGTGGGGCTTGCTCCCCACGAGGGCCCCCATCTGAATCCTCGTTGGGACGACACGTTTGAGGAGGGCGACTACTTTACCGCCGAGCCGGGGCTCTACCACAAGGATCTGCGCCTCGGCATTCGTTTGGAAGAGAACTATGTTGTAACGGCTGGCGGCGTCGAGCGAATGCAGATTGGGGATCTCGGAATGCAGAAGTAAATGCGGAACTCGCCTTTACTTCGCAGGTCTTTTTTGACAGAACCCCGCAGCACTATTTTCCATTCTGCATTCCACAATCCGCAATCCGAATTCCCATATGCTTGGATTTGTCGACATTCACTGCCATCTCTTGCCCGGCATCGATGATGGATCGCCCGACTGGGAAACCACGCTCGCAATGGCCCAAATGGCAGTTCAAGAGGGCACGCAGACCATTATCGTGACGCCCCATCAGTTGGGAAATTTCGCGCACAATCGGGGCGACGACATTCGACGGCGTACGCAAGAACTGCAACAAACTTTGGACCAAAACCAAATTCCGCTGCAAGTATTGCCGGGCGGAGATGTTCGCATCGAAGACGGCATGCTCGAAAAGCTAACCAGCGGCGAAGTGCTGACCTTGGGAGATTTACGATCTCATGTGTTGCTCGAACTGCCGCACGAATTGTATTTTCCTATCGAAGGCCTGCTTGCCGCCTTGGAGCGTCAAGGGATGACTGGCATTCTGTCTCACCCCGAGCGGAATCGGGGACTGCTCCGCGAACCGAATCTGTTGCCGAATCTTGTGGAACACGGCTGCCTGATGCAAGTGACCGCCGGAAGCCTGATGGGAACTTTTGGATCCGCGAGCCAGCAATTGGCGGAGTGGATGATTTCCCAAGGATTGGTTCATTTCGTGGCGACCGACGCTCACGGGATAAAATCGCGCAGGCCGTTGATGCAACGAGCATTTGAACGCGTGGAAAAACTGGCCGGCAAAGCGATGGCACAAAGCGTCTGCATTCAGAATCCAGGCCTGGTAGCTTCTGGCAAGCAAGTCCGTGCGGGGCGACTCTCGCTACCAAGTCGCGGTTGGCGAAATTTCTTTTCTCCCAAGAAGATTGCATGAAAGAGGAGAACCGAATGCGGAATGAGCCTCATCTCCAATTCCGCAATCCGCAATCCGAACTCCCAATTCGATTGTCTCGCCGAGCATTCCTTGCTAGCGGCGCCGCGTTTTGGGCGACTTCTGCCCTGCCTTGCTACGCTGCAGCCACTTGGATCGATCACCGCAGCTACGGGCCCTTCCGCTGCCACGCGACTTTTCCAATGGGCGATCTCACGCCACTTTTCCAGGAACTCTCCGCCCTGGAAGCCGAGCTCCAGCGAACGCTTGCCGTGCCGCCCGCTCAGCAACTGGTCGATGTCTACCTACTCGAAAACGAGCGGGAACACCGCGAGCTGCTTGAGCAACTCTATCCGCGCGTGCCTTACCGACGTGCCCTCTATGTGCAACGCGCTGGCAAAGGGAGTGTTTATGCGTATCGCCATTCCGAGCTAGCCATCGACCTACGGCACGAATGCACCCACGCTCTGCTCCATACGAATTTGCCGATGGTTCCGCTATGGCTCGACGAGGGACTGGCAGAGTATTTTGAGATGCCCGCTCCCGAACGTGCTTCGGAGCATCCTCATTTTTCGAAACTGCGTTGGAACTTGCGTTTTGGCATGGTGCGCAACATCAATTCGCTTGAAGGCTGTCGCGATCTGACCGAGATGGGGAGCGCCGAATACCGCTTCGCCTGGGCCTGGGTGCACTTCATGTTGCATGGCCCGCTGCCTGCCCATCGGGCGTTGGTGCAATTCTTGGGCGACATACGCCATGGCAACCCACCTGGACAGCTCTCCGAGCGATTAGCTCGCGCCGTGCCAAACGCGGAAAGACAGATGGTTCAACACTTCAAGCAATGGCGACGCTAAAAACCAGCGCAAGCGAGTGAGCCGCAACGCGCTAGCGTCGGGTAGCGTCGGGTAGCGTCGGGTAGCGTCGGGTAGCGTCGGTATCGAGTTCCCCCTTCCACTGGCCCGACGCTAGCGCGTTGCGGCTCAAAGAGTTGCCAAAGGTTAAGACTTCCCAATCAGGCAAAAATTGGCGATTTTTCGGGTCTAATAGCCTGCGAAGACAATTCACCCCAATCACTGCTGGCGCTGACTGCAATGGTGTCTTCGCATTATATCCGCGATTTTTTGGATTTGGCGCTTGAGACCCGCGATTTAACCTGCCGATAGCGATCCTAGGCGGAGAAGGAGCGAGAGCAGGTGAAGTCAAAAAATCTGCTGCCGCCCAAATGCTTTTCTGTGAGTTGGACTAGGGGACAGCAGGGATTGCTAGACTTTTTATGACAATCCCGTGTTTTAAGGGAAAAACAAAAATATGAAATTAAAAACTCTGACCAAGAATCTAAAGATGTCGGCTGCGATGCTGTCGTGCTTAGGGATGTTCGTCGCGCCAGTTGCGGCGGCTCCGCCTGCTGCAGCTCCTCGAGATGTCGCCCTACACCAAGGCGGCGTCCTTCTGGGACAAGTGGTCGATGCCCACGGGGCGAGCCTAGCGAAGACCCCGGTTTCCTTGGTTTCCGGTGGAAAAGAAGTGGCTCGCACTCAAACTGATCACACGGGCAAGTTCACCGTTTCGGGTTTGAAAGGCGGAGTCTATCAGGTCGCTTCGGCAAACCATCAAGGCACCTATCGCCTCTGGAGCCCCCAAACGGCTCCCCCTGCTGCAGGGCGCGGCATCATGTTGGTGTCTGGCAAAGATGTCGTTCGTGGCCAAGGTGTCAGCGGACCCTTCGGTGGAGTTGCCAACTGGATTGCCAAACACCCGATTATGACGGCAGGTGTAGTCGCCGCAGGGATCGCTCTTCCGATCGCATTGGACGACGACGATGATCCTCCTGCCACTCCTTGATCTGGCAGAGGGTTGAACCCACTACGATTTTGAATAAAACCAACAAAACACGCGGCCATCGGGTCGCGTGTTTTGTTATGGTCTTTCATTACCTGCGATCTTACGATCGCAGCTCGCCTTGCTAGCGCCCATGTAGTAGGGGGGTGAAAACTTGGCCTTTGCCTTTTCTCGGGGACTCGCTACTATCCGGGCCGCTGCCGCAAGAGTTGCTTACGGCAGTTCCGCTTTTCCATGCGAAACGTCTTTTCAATCAGGGCGGGGCTAAAGGAGTCTCTTCGATGTCAGTACGTAAGTTGAAGTCCCTACAACAATTTGGGGTTTGGGCCGCTATTGCAGTTCTTGTCGCTTCGCCGCAATGTTTGCTTGCGGCCGAAACATCCATTCTCAAATCCTCGACCACAGCACACGTTGCCCCAGCGTTGACGGTTGTCGACGTCGCGCTTCAGGCCGACGGTCTGTTGCATGGCCAAATCGTGGACAAACAAGGCCAACCGGTCGCCGCTACCAAAATTCACCTAACGGACGGCCGCAAAGAGTGGCGTACCCAAACAGATGCCAAAGGTCTCTTTCAGCTGACTGGAATTTCCGGAGCTACCTACAGCCTCCAAGTAGGACAGCAAGTCCAACTTTTGCGAATTTGGGCAACCGGTACGGCTCCGCCTAGTGCGACCAGCGGAGTCCTGTTTATCCAAGACAGCGATGTCGTCTTGGCGCAAAATTGTGGATCGCCCGTATGCGGATCGCCCGTGGGAGCCGGCAGACGAGGCGGATTTATCAAACAAGCGTTGTCCAACCCCTGGGTCGTTGGCGGCCTCGTCGCGGCAGCGGTCGCCATTCCCGTGGCGATTCACAATGCCGATGACGATCCTGCCTCGCCTTGATTTGGCTGCGATTTCGGACAAAAAACAACGAAACACGCGGCTATCTGGCCGCGTGTTTCTTTTTTACCCACCTACCTCCGCTTCGAACTGAGCTATAATTAAGCATACATTTCCACTCTAGTGCAGCGTTACCTCTTAATTTTAGTGTGAGCCGTAGGCGCTAGCCTCGGGTGGAAGCGGAGAAAACCCGAGGCTAGCGCCTACGGCTTACGGCTCACAACACGGACCCTAATTCCTAGCGGAAACGCTGCACTAGCACGATCAATCAACAAGTACCGTACGGGGAAACTGCTGGTTTTCATCCAGCTCTGCAAGGACCTCGCCATGACTCGCGCTGCGATTTACTCACTGGCACTTCTCTTCACGCTCGTTGGCAGCGCCGACCAAGGCTCGGTTTTTTGCATCTCGGCGCTCCAAGCGGATGAGGGCAACTACCTAATCGGTTGTGGCAGCGCTGATATCACCGGGCCGGCTGCCGGTTTTCCGATGGATGGCTTTGTCCGAAAAGATCAGATCTCTGCCGGCATTCATCTCCGGCAACGCGCTCGAGCCTTCATCATTGGCGAGCCCGATATGGGGGAACCCCGAGGAGAAAAGCGAATCGTTTTTGTCTGCGCCGAGCTCGGCAAGATTCATGTCGAAATCTATCGCGAGGTGATCACGCGGCTCGAACAACGTTTTGGCAATCTGTACACGATGGAAAACGTCGTCCTCAGTGCGACCCACACCCATGGCGGGGCAGGCGGGTATTGGCGTTACACTGCCGATGGCCCCATGGGGACTGGTTTTTTTCCCGAGTATGTCGCAGCAATCGCCGATGGTATTGAATTGGCCATCGTGGCAGCCCACCAACAGCTTCAACCGGGAAAAATCCTCATTGCGCGCGGAGAAGTTTTCGGAGCCAGTGCCCAACGATCTCGGATCGCGTATCTCAACAATCCTCAGCATGAACGCTCGCTCTATGCCGGCGACACCGATACGGAAATGATTTTGCTGAAATTTGTCGGCGGGCCGTCGGGTACAAAAAACCTGGGGACTCTCAACTGGTTTGCCGTACATCCCACTTCGATGACCTACAACAACCATTTTCTTACCGGCGACAGCAAAGGATTTGCTTCGATCCAATTCGAGCGGCAAATGGATGCCACCTCGGAGGAGGCAAACGGCTTCGTGGCGGCCTTTGCGCAGAGCAATTGCGGCGATGTGACGGGGAATCTCAATCTGAACAACACGGGCCCCGGCAACGACGATTTTGAGAGCACGCAAATTGTCGGACAGCGCCAATTGGATGTTGCCTTGCAGCTTTACGAAGACGCAATCGAGGTCCTTACCGGACCCATTGACTTACGACGCACCAACGTCGATTTTTCGAATCTGGCAATCAACAACGAATTTACCAAAGCGGGCCCGCAGCATACTTCGGTGGCCGCCTACGGGTACTCGTTTGCCGCCGGATCGACCGAAGACGGTGGCGGACACCCACTCTTTCAGGAAGGAATGAAGAAACGCAACGCGGCAATCGATTTGCTTTCCTACCAAATTTTTCCTGACCTGCAACCTGACGACCGCATTCGCCAACTGCACTTCCCCAAGGCAATCCTCTTTGCACCCGGGGCCGCCAAGTCGAATCCTGGCTTAGCTCAAGTGCTGCCGATCTCGATTTGTCGCATCGGTCAACTCGTCTTGGTCGTGGGTCCTGCAGAATTCACCACGATGTCTGGCCGACGCATTCGAAAATCGGTCGAAGAGGTCTTCGGAAAAACCGTAAAACATCACGTCATCGCAGGCTACTGCAACGCCTACGGAGGCTACGTGAGCACTCGCGAAGAGTATGAAATGCAGCAATACGAAGGAGGCCATACGTTATTCGGACCCTGGACCTTGGCCGGCTATCAACAAGAGTACGTGCGATTGGCACGCGCGATGGTCGAAGACGCACCGGTCGATTCTGGCCCCATTCTTAACGAAGATCCCATTCCTGTTAAGCTGCGAACGATACGCTTTGGGCCCGATGTGGCACCAGAGAATGCAGAATTCGGAGACCCCCTCGCCTTGCCCGATTCGAAATACACCCGAGGGGATCGTATTGAAGTGGCATTCTGGACCGGGCATCCGCGTAATAGTTTCCATACGGGCGGAAACTATCTCTCGGTCGAACGTCGGTTGGCCGGCGCGTGGGAAACCGCCTGTACAGATGCCGATTGGGAAACGCGATGCCAATGGCAACCGAGCCATAGCCCTCAGCAACCTTGCCGCGTTAACATTATCTGGAATATTCCCGGCGATGCGGAGCCGGGCGAGTACCGTATTGTTCACCATGGTCGCTATCAGCTCGAAGCCGAGTCGGAGCCCCGGTTGTTCCAGAGCACTACCGCTTCGTTTCGTGTGGAATAAAAGATTCTGCCCGCAAAACATGCGAAATGACGCGAAAAGCAATTTTTTCCAGGAGAGTTCGATGGCATCTTCTTGTTAATCGAACAAGGGACTGCATCGACAAAAGCTTTTTATTTTCGCGTGTTTCGCGGGCATGTTCTTGCTAGCATTTTCACTTGGAGTAAGGAAACTCTACCGTGGCAAAAAAGCGTGTTTTAGTTCTAGGCGGAGGGATGTCGGGATTGATTTCGGCCGCCAGTTTGCCGGCATCAGAATTTTCGGTCACCGTACTCGAGCAGGGCCAACATGCCGGCGGACAAATTCGAGGTTGGGAGGACAAAGATGGCGACGCCATGGAAACCGGCATCCACGTGCTGTTTCCTTGGTACGCCAATTTGGTCGCCCTCTACGAGCGTCTCGGCCAACCGCTGCCGCTAGTTCCTACCGACGGCAATTTTTATATCTTAAACGGCCCGCTCAAGAAGATCGTTGCCCTGGAAACCTCTCCCTCTCTGGTAGGAACGCTGCGCGGACTACTCGCTTATCCGATGCCGGTTCTCGACAAGCTTCGGTTTTTGCGAATCATCTTCGATGCACTCACGCTTACCGCCAAAGGGGCTGAGCGGTACGACCATTGGACCGTGAGCGCTTATCTGGCCTCTCGCAAAGCGGGGCCCGAGTTGACCGCCGTGTTGGAAATTTTGTCCGTAACTATTCAAGCTCTGTTTGGTTGGGAAGCGTCGGCGGCCTCGTTTCTGAAATTCACCAAGCACGTGTTTGGCAGTGAGACGCAGCTCGAAGCCTCGTGTTTTCTTTCCCAGCCAACCCACCGCTGTATGGTCCAACCTTTGCTCGACGCAATCGAGCGTAATGGCGGCGAAGTGCGGCTCGAAGAACCGATTGAGAAACTCGTGCTCGAGGGCGACCGAATCGTCGAAGTGAAAACGTCGCAAGCGGGGTACCGCGATTTTGACGTGGTGATTTCGGCGCTGCCTGCCTACGTCTTTCGAAAATTGTTGCCCGGCGAATTGCAACCACAATTCCCCGCCTTGTGCAGATTCCAATCGGCCTACGTCATCACCCTGCAGATGCACTACGACCGCCTGGTGCTTGATGATGGGCATTGCTACATTTCCAACCGCGACGAAGTTATCTTTGATGCTATCATCGACAAGACGCACCATTGGGACGAACTCCAAGGGCAAGGCAGTGTGTTGCAAGTGCTGATCGACAATGCTCGCGAATATCGCGATGCCCCCGACCAAGTGATTCTCGACCGCGTGAATCGCGACTTGAAAACCTTCTTTCCGAAGGTCGGCGAAGGACAGTTGCAAAAGTATCACTTGCAGCGCCACGCACAGGTGTTCACCGAAACCCGACCCAACTATTTCTCCGGCGTCTTCCGCGAGACCGAGACGTTTCTTTCCAACCTTTTGGTCGCGGGAGATTGGACCTCGACGCCATATCATTACGGAATGGAGTCGGCCGTCGTGGCCGGCCTGCGAGCGGCCAACTTGTTGCTCAAACGCGAAGGTTTGCCGGAACAGGAAATTTTGGATGTAAAATTTCCGCGGTTTACCGAAATGCTCGCCCGATGGCGCTGCGGGTGATTTCCCGTGTTGATAAATCATTCGAGATGATCCGTCGTTGCCGACTGCGCTAACCAAATATCTCTTCGTTCGTGCCGTCGGCCACGACGCAACATGCGTCAACGGTTACAATAAAGCCATGTTCGATTTCTTTGAGGCTGCATGGAAGGTGTTGCTCGATCTGGCTCCCTGGCTCCTGCTGGGGGCCGCGGTTGCGGGGGGGCTGCATGTTTTGCTGCCAAAGGATTTCCTCGAGCGCCAGTTCTCGGGTCGTTGGGGAGTTTTGAAGGCGGTCGCCCTCGGGGTGCCCTTGCCGTTGTGTTCCTGTGGCGTGATCCCTGTTGGCCTCAGCCTGAAGAAGGGGGGCGGCAGCGATGGGGCAACGGTCGCGTTCTTGATCAGCACGCCGCAGACGGGCATCGATTCGATCTTTGTTAGCGCCTCGCTGCTGGGCTGGCCATTTGCCCTCTTCAAAGTTTTCAGTGCCGCTGCAACCGGAGTGATCGGCGGACTGCTTGTCGACGCAGGCGGGCCTGCTGGGGCTGCGAACGAAACGCTCCACGTGCAGCAGCCCGTTCCGAAGCAAAATCGTCTCCGTGCGTTCGCAGACCACAGCCTAGAAATGCTGCAATCCATCTGGAGATGGCTCGTGGTCGGCATCGCCATTTCGGCAGCAATCGAAGTGTTCGTCCCCGCCAGTGCTTTTACTGCACTGCAAGGGTATGGCGGACTGGCGGCGATGCTCGTCACACTCGTGATTTCGCTACCGCTTTACGTCTGTGCAACCGCCTCGGTGCCGATTGCTGCAGCGCTGGTTGCAAGTGGCCTCCCCACGGGTGCTGCACTCGTTTTTCTGATGGCGGGCCCTGCCACCAATGTTGCCACGCTGGGCGCTGTCTACCGCACGCTGGGCAAGCGACCGCTCGCTATTTATCTTGCCACGGTCGTTTTCGGTAGCATCGCTTGTGGCTGGGCCTTCGAGGCGGTGATCGACACCAACCTGACGACCGGATCCCACGTGCACGACTCAACCAACTGGTGGAGCCTTGCCAGCGCCGCGGTTTTGCTTGCTCTGTTCGGGAAATTTGCTTGGCACGACTTGGCGGCACGCCTCCCTAGCAAAACTTCTCGGCGGTCGAAGAATCAAACCGCCGACATCCAGCTTGCCGTCAGGGGCATGACTTGCGCCAACTGCGTCGCCAAGCTGGAGTCGACGCTCAGGAGCGATACCAACATCGACTCGGCGATCGTCTCACTCGACGATGAGCGACTGGAAGTCTATGGCAACGTCAGTGAAACGCGGGTTCGCCAACTTGTCGAGCAGGCAGGTTTTATGCCGGAGTGACCGTGCAGGCGAACTGCAAAGTCATAAAAACCGCCAAGTTCGCCAAGAGCGCCAAGGAATGAAATGGAAGAAAAATCGAGAAATAGGGCTATTTTGATACCTGGCTCTCTTCTGTCCCTTGGCGCTCTTGGCGTCCTTGGCGGTTCAAAAAATCGACTTTGCAATCCTCCTGGAGTGACCGTGCTCCTCATTTGGCAGAATCAAGTCGTCCCGATTCGATTTGAAATGCAAAATTACTACAACCCATGGTTTTCAAATAACCCGCGATCCCGACGGCGCTTTTTTCAAAGGGGCCCTTTGGAATCCAGTTCAGCACAAGCGATATCCCTTCGTCGGTTGCTTTCCCATGGGTCGTGAGCCTCGGATCTTTGCTAACGGCTTGCATTTCCGGCGAATCGAGGTCTGCTCGGATGAGCATAACAATCGCTTCATTCGGGGCCAGAAAACGAAGCGTCAACGAAGTCGGGAGCGTGGGATCTTTCTCGGCAAAGGGAAGCACCTCCGGAACAATGCCGACGTTGGTCGTCACTTTCATCGGTGTCGGAGCGCCAACATCGTAGGTCAGCTCCACAAAAAATGCTCGAAAACCTTCCTCGGGAACCGTCACTTCAGCCACATAAAACCCATCCTCTTCGGCTTCGAGTTCTGAGCTTTGGTATTCGGGACCAAGCGATTCAAGACGGAAATCACGCCCTTCAGGATTCACCGCTTGCCAAAGCACCACCTTTTCTGGCTTGTCGACAGTTTTGACGTGGAAAATGTTTTCTTCTGGTCGATCCCACGAGAAGTCCGGGCCCTTCTTGTCGGCCAGGACCATCGAATAGAACGCAATCAGACTCTCAAGGGCATCACTGTTGCCAAGCCCATGATCGGTGTTGGGAATGTAACGCAAGTATTTCTCGCCTTCGAGATCGTCGAAATAGTATCGTGAATGGTCGGGCGGAAAGAACTGATCGCCGGCCGCGTTGACGATAAATTTTGGCATCTTGAGGCGGTGGCGATAGAGATAAGGATCGACTATCGCAAACAGTTCTCGCATCCGAGGATGCTTGGGCATCTGCACCAACTTATGCTCTACGTAGTCGACGACCGAGGGCGCAAAAAAACCGTAGACAGAAAAGTGGTGGTTCATCGATTTTTCGAGATTGAGAATGTCGATCACAATCGGTGCGATGCCAACCACCCGATCGTCAACCGCACCGACTATCCAGGTGGTCCAGCCACGCTTGGAAGCACCGGCCACGACGTACCTGTCGACCGTTCGCTCACCCCCCTCTTCCGAGGCCATGAATTCGGTCACGGCGTCCATCGCTCGGACGACCCCTTTGACCATCGGATTTCGAGCAGGCCAAGTCGCATCGCCCGTCTCAAGAAATTTAACCCAAGTGTAGGCAATCAGGTCGTCTTCCTTGCGGCGCTCACCATCGTTGAGGAAGACGAGCGGCTGGTTAGGAGTCATGTGAATCTGAGCAACCACGGTTTGAGTTGTTCTGGCGATTTCTTGGGTTCTCTCGTCGGGACCCTTGGGAGGTTTAGGGCCATTGACTCCCCCACCGATGAACATGAAACCAATTTTGGATTTTACTTCTTTGGGAACGGCAATCGATATCCAGTGCTGCCAAACCGGACGATTGACTTCCTTCTCGGTTCGCCAAGTCTGCGAATTCATTGTAAGTACAAACGTCTGCATGTCGCCTGAGGTTTCGGAGCTGACAACCTCCCACGAAAACGTGTCGTCCTTTTTCTGTACGTAGTCGTCGAGCGCGGTGCGCTCGGGCAAGGCTTGAGCCGTATCGACTTCGGATCGTTCCAACACAGCTTGTGCAGCCGCGTGCTGAGCTCCACGGAGGCTGAGCGCCACGGCCAAGACGAGAAATAAATGCAGCCACGTTCTTCGTTCCATTGGAAAATCTTCTTGGGGGAAAGATAGGGTTCGTCAACTTGCCTTTGATAACAGGAGAACCAGCATTGTAAGAGCTAGCAGAGAGAATTGCAAAGTAAGGCAAAGAGGACACAGGGCGAATCAGAAATTCGTATTGGGTAACACTTCAGCCGTATGAAGTAGAATGGCCACAAAAAGACATGCTATCGAAATGAAAAAAAAGAGGAGTCTCTCGCAAAGGCGCGAAGGCGCAAATCAAAAAATATTTTCTATTTCCAATTCTTTCCCCTCTGCATCGCTGCATAATTTC
>JAADIN010000151.1:20783-22083 GCA_013151315.1 Planctomycetota bacterium
CGGATAAAGCAACGCTATTTCTGTAAAAAGTTTTTGGCATCAACGATCAGTCGGTCTCGGTGTTAAGGTAACATTTTGCGGTTTGCCATTCTTCGTCGACTTCGGCGAGCACAGCGCTGACGAGTCTGAGCAGTGATGCTTCGTTGGGAAAGAGCGTTGCGACGCGGGTGCGTCGTTTGATCTCTTTGTTGAGTCGTTCGAGCATGTTGGAGGTGCGTAGCCGTCGGCGATGAGCCGAGGGCCGTGTGAAGACGGTGAGCCCTTCGGGGACGCTACGTTCCATCCATTCGGCCAGTTTGGGCGCCGAGTTGCGATACTTTTCGGTAGCCAATTTCAACAGCCGCTCGGCTTCGTTTTTGTCGGGAGCGTTGAAGACACCTCGAATATCGGCAGCCACTTCGCTTCGCATGTCGACTTTGGGAACGTAGGCTGCCGCATTTTGCTGTAGATGAAATTGACATCGTTGCCAGGGCACACCGGGAAAAACACTTCGGCGAGCTGCCTTGAGTCCTTCGTGGGCATCGCTGGTAATCATCTCGACGCCGTAGAGCCCTCGTTCGACCAACGAAGAGAGAAACTCTCTCCAGTGAACTTCGGCCTCGGAAAGCGAGACGCTTACGCCGAGTACCGTTCGTTTTCCATTGGGCAAGACGCCGACGGCAATCAGCACGGCACAATCGACGACGCTTCCGCCATGCCGAACTTTTTCATAGCGGGCATCAAGGATCAGATAGGAGAGCTTGCCGAGGGGACGCGAGCGCCACGACTCGAGTTCTTCGTCCAAGAGCTGGGCGCACCGGCTGACCTGGCTGCTGGAGATATCAAGTCCGCAAAGTTCTTGCGTGATTTCGGTCACTTTTCGAGTCGAAACGCCTTGGACGTACATTTCGGCCACGGCCAACTTGAGAGCACGTTCGCTCCGGACGCCCCGTTCAAGCGACTTGGGATAAAACTCGACGCCACGGGTCTGTGGCACTTGCAGTTCGAGCTTTCCAAGTCGTGTGGCGAGCGTTTTGGGCTTAAAGCCGTTGGCGTAGCCGCGTCGCTGGCCAGTTCGCTCGTAGGGCTGAGCACCAAGCACCTCATTGCGTTCGATTTTCATCGTCTCGTTGACGAGGATCTGGACGGCGTTGGCCAATCTGTCAAAGCCATGGTGGTTAAGGACTTGGATCATCAGCTCAAGCGGGGTAAATTCAGTGGTAGCTTCATTGGGGTGGGTCATGCGTGGGTCTCCTTCCGCTTGCTTGGTAACAAACGATCTAGGAGACCGACTGTGGCCCACCCTTTCAAGCGGGCCCGC
>JAADIN010000124.1 GCA_013151315.1 Planctomycetota bacterium
GTTGGCCTCCTGCCAAAGAAATCGATCTTCCATGAAAGAAACCGAATTGTTACATAGATGAGACCTCTGAATCAATCGTGAAATGCTCTAAGACGTAACCAAGCGCTAGCCATGGTTGATGTGGAAAAACCGTGGCTAGCGCCACACAACAAGGTAGGAAGAGAAGGATAAACACCGAGTTGCTATTATTTTTGTGGTTTGCGACTTGCAATCGTCCTGCTTCGGTTTCCAGCCAAGTTGCCCTCCGCCGTTCTCCGGGATACAACGAGAGGAGGCAGTTGGACGGTAGTGGCGTGTTACATTTCTGCACTCATGATTTGGATTCTCAGGACCCCTATGCGAACCTCCTCTTGCAGGCCTTGGAATAGTCCGCCCGCTGTGTTGACGAGTGCTCTCGCCCTTCTGCTTGCGATGCTGTTAGCGCCACGGAGCTTAGCGGGTGGCGGGCCTGAAAACGTATTTCTCCTGGTCAACCCCACGAGCCAGGATTCAATGACGGTCGCGAACCACTATGTCGACCTACGAAAAATCCCACCCTCCAATGTTCATTACCTCGATTGGGACCAAGAAAAACCTGGAATCAGCGGCAAGGCGTTTCGAGAAAAAATCTTACTGCCTGTTATGAAAGAAATTGAGCAGCGGGGCCTCGCAGGCCAGATTGACTACTTGATTTACTCTTGCGACTTTCCTTGGAAGGTGAACTTTGCCAGCGATTTCCCCGACGAGAAGTTCACGCCTGGTTACCAGCCGCAGGGTTCAATTACCGGCAGCACCTACTTAGGGGCTTTCGTGAAAGCCAAGCGAAAGGAGATGTTTGGTCTCAACACGAACTTCTACTTTGTGCCAAACAGTGGAATAACGATTTCTCGAGGTTTCCATGCGAAAAATCGTTGGCTTCCGGGGGGCAAACGGGCAGACCTCCAAGGCATACCTTACCTGCTGTCGATGATGCTGGGCGTCACCTACGGTCATGGTAATTCCGTCGAGGAAATCATCCGCTACCTCCAGAGTGCCAGGGAGGCCGATGCAACCCACCCTCGAGGGACCGTCTATTTCCTCAAGCACAGCGGGCCTCGATCCACGCCGCGCCACCATCTGTTTCCCGAAGCAGTGCGCGAGCTGGGCCTCGCGGGAGTCAAAGCCGAAATCATTAAAAGCCGTTTTCCTCAAGGTAAAAAGAATGTGATCGGGCTTACCGTGGGAGTGCCTACCTTTGACATGGCCGCCTCGGGATGCCGCATGTTGCCTGGCTCGATTGGAGACAATCTGACAAGCACAGGCGGCGTAATGCATGTCGGAGCAGGCCAAACGCCGCTCACGGATTTTCTTCGATACGGAGCCGCAGGCGCTTGCGGCACCGTTCACGAGCCCCTGAATTATCCCCAGAAATTCCCCTCCCCTTTTTTGCATGTCCATTACGCCCACGGGTGCTCGCTTGCCGAGGCGTTTTATCAGTCGATCCATGGTCCTTTCCAACAACTACTCGTCGGAGACCCGCTTTGCCAGCCCTGGGCAAATATCCCCGAAGTAAAAGTGGCCGGCCCCACGAAGAAAAGATTTGTCTCGGGTTCGATAACACTCACGCCCGCTGTCTCTTTGAAAAACCCCTCGCCAGTTCGTCACTATGACTTGTTCGTTGATGGCATTCGTCGAAAGCGGTGTCGGCCTGGCGGAAGTTTTCGTCTCGACACGACAAAGCTTTCCGATGGCCTCCATGAGCTTCGCGTCGTAGCTCTCGACAAGTCGCCTATCGAGACCCAAGGGCGCTGGATTGGCCAACTCTCCGTGAAGAACGGCCATGATGCCGTGCAGCTATCGATTAAGAACCAATCGCAGCTTGTCAGCGCAGACTACGTAGTTGTTAAAGTCGCATCAACTCAGAAAAATCCTGTCCTCATCATGCACAATCACCGTGAGCTCGCAAAAGTTCCGGGGGGAAACGGTAGTGCCCGAATTGCGGTCGATTTGCTAGGATCCGGTCCGATTACGCTTCAGGCAAGAGTCGAGGGAACGGCATCCCTGACTAGCCCGTCCTTGAAAGGAGGGCTTTTTTCTAAGCCGGTCCGCTTGGTTCTCCCTCTAAGGAAAGCGGAAAGCAGAAAACGGAAAGCCGAGAGCGGTACGACGCCATAACATTCTTTGGCTTTCGGCTTTCCACTCTCGGCTTTGAGTCACTCTTGCCCTCGTTGACACATGATTTCTCGGGGATAGGATGGATAGGGGGCTCTTTGTTTTCCCCCGATTTCACTGCTTGCCATCTTAAAAAACCTCTTCCCCAAATGCCGAATATGCAAAGGTATCGTGTCAATTATTGGTTGCTCTTCGGATTCCTAGCAGGCAGCCTTCTGATCGTGGCGGTCGCCTTCCTTCTGGTGCATCCGTGGCAAGTCAACCGCAAAGCGAGTTGGTTCCTTGAACGGGCCGACCAAGCTTTTTCGGAGAACGATCTTCGAGAAGCTTTTAACTACCAGCACCTCTATGTCAGGTACCGGAAAAAGGAAGACGATGCTCGTATCAAGCTATCGCATATGGCCGTCGACATCTCGCAATTGGACGATGCGACCCGTGAAGACTATGGAACGGCTTATCGCATCCTGGACGACACGGTAAGACGAACCGGCGATGCCGAGCTTCGCCGCCGGCTTGCAGACATGCTAATGGGCTTTAGTCCACAGCAAGCGATTGTTCATATCCAGGAGCTCCTTGAGGACGATCCTAACAATACCGAGCTCCAAGCGTTACGAGTTCGAGCTCTTTTCTTGACGAAGGATTTCCGTCGTGCAACGGAGCTAGCCCTTGGACTCATTGGCTACGACAAGCAGAGCAAGGAGTTCGATCCCAAAAAAGCAACCGCGGCGGACCAGCCCGAAATCTACGCACTCCTCGCTACGGTACTCCACGAGAAGCGCAAGACCCGAGAACTTGCTCGCCAGGTAATTGACCGACTCGTCGAGGTGAATCCCGAATTGTTTGATGCGCATCTCAAGCGTTCGACCTTTCTCTATCAGATCAATGAGACCGAAGAGGCGGGGGTTGCCTTGGAAAAGGCGTATGAGCTCGCGCCGACCGATTTCGCAGTGTTACAGCGCAAAGGTCGTGTCGCACTGACAGAGAAAGACTACGACGCCGCGAAAGAATTCTTTGAAAAGGCGTTGGAACTTTATCCTGACAAGATCGAGATCTACCAACTCTTGGCACAGACGGAGACTCGCCGAAATCAGATTGAGGAAGCGCTCACCATCCTTGACCAAGGCATCGCGCGATCTGACGAACGGCGGTCCCTGCATTTGTTGATTTTTAAAATCAACCTTCTTTTTGAAACCAAGGATTTCGCTTCCGTCAAGAAAGAGATCGACGCGCTATCCAAAATGAAATCCGTATCGACTTCAGCCCTTGAGCCGCTTGTTGATTACCTGCGTGCGCGCGTGAAGTGGGGAGAAAAGAAATGGGCAGAAGCCGCAAAGGATTTAAATCGAGTGCGACCTTTGTTATTTGCTTTTCCCAATGAACAAATTTTGGCAGGATTTTTTCTTGGCCGTGCTTACGAGAACCTGGGGAAACTCGATCTCGCGCGGCAGGCCTACGTACTTGTTCTTCAGAGCCGTCCCAAACACTCGGCCGCTTTGAAAGGCAAAAAACGAGTGGACCGAAGGATTCGGCCCGACGAGGTCGTCGAGGACTCTAACAGTATCAATTCGGTCGTCAAGGGAATGCTCGCCCGCCCCGAGGATCAACAGGACTGGGAAAAGGTAGACCAACTGATCGCGAAGATTGCGGAGGAGCGTGAGATCACAGGGGTTCCTTTATCACTCCAGCGCGCCCAAATTTTCCTACAGCGTCAGATGTTTCCTGAGGCGAAGCAACTTATTCAGGACGCTGCCAAGCTCGAACCGGAAGACGTCAACGTACGAATGGCGGCAGTGAAGCTGCTCTACATGGATCCGGCGAGCGGGCCTGCGAAGGCTTTGGCGTTGCTCGACAAGACGGTGCAGCAGTTTGGCACGACTCTTCAGAGCCGCGTACTTCGCGCCGAGCTCCTGCTTTCTCTTGGCGGCGACGACGTCGCAGAAAAACTACATGCACTGACCGAAGGCATTGAAGAGTGGAGTCCTGGCCAGCAAGGCCAGCTCTTCTCGAGTCTCGGCGTGGCATTCCAACGGCTGAACTTGCCTGCAGATGCTCTTCAATACTGGAAAAACGCAGTCGGGGCGGCTCCCAACAATCTTCCCCTACGGATGCGTTGGTTCGAGATTGCGCTGCAACTACGCGACGAGGACGCTATGGGCGAAGCTCAGCAACAGATTCTGGAGCTCGTGGGAGATAAGAACGATGCCTCCTACATTCTCACCGAGGTAAAGCGTCGGCTGCTCGGGTTTCGACTCGAACAGATCTCGCGGGAAGAGGTTCTCGAAGCTCGCGGTTTGCTGGACACGGCTCTGCAGCAACGTGCCGAATGGAGTGAATTGCACGTCCTCTACGGCCAACTGCTGATTTTCTTAAACGAAGACATCGACCTTGCGTTGCAGCATCTTGACGACGCACTGAAGTACGGCCCCGCCAACGTCAATGCAGTCGGCCTGCAAGTGAAGCTGCTCTCAAAGCGAGGGCGCTTCGAAGAAGCCAGGGAAGCCATGAATCGACTGCCGCAGGCGAGCCGAAGTAGAGTACTCGGTAGCGCGGAAGCGGAAGTCCTGCTAGCAACCGGCGACAACGACGGGGCCTTCGAAGCGGCCGAAAAAATCGCCACGGGGCAGCCAGAGGTCGCAAAAACTCAAAAATGGTTCGCCAAATTGGCCCAACAAGTCGGCAAGCTCGACTCGGCAGCTGCCGCCTATCAAAAGGCGGCTCGTCTCACACCGGGAGATGTCGACACTTGGTCGCAACTGCTAAGCATCTACGCAACTCAGAAAAAGTCGGACGAGGTGTTGGATGTCTTGCGTAGGGCACAGCTTTCGCTTGATGCGGAGTTTTTGCCCCTGATAGCAGCAAAATCTTTCGAACTGCAAGGCCAGTGGCGAAATGCTGAGAAAATCTACCTTGCGGCCTATTCCGGTCGGCTCGAGGAAGTGGTTGTTGCCAGACGCATGGCTGACTTCTATCTTCTCTGGACAAGAGCTGATGCGTCGAATCTTCAGAGGGCTGGTAAATTCATCAACCATATCTTGCGAGCATCTTACGAAGGTAAAATACCGTCAGATCACGCACAGGCTCTCTGGGCACGAAATCTAGCCGCCCGCCATCTTGCGAACACCGGCAGATATCAAGACTCGCTCAAAGCTCAGCGCCTTCTGGCGCAAAGTGAGGTGGACGGCAAGCTGTCGATTGTTGATCAGACGTTGCAAGCCAAAATCCTTGCGTCTCTCAAAGACCCGGCATCCCAGGGCAAAGCGATCCGACTATTTACCGAGCTCCAAAAAAACGGCCATCTGCAAAAGAAAGGCACCCTGGTGCTGGCTCAACTTTTACAGAATGCGAATCGTTGGCAGCGTTGCGAAGAGCTGATGCTGGACGCTTTGGGGACTTACGGCGCGGATACCCAGGTTTGGACGACTTACATCAGCATGTTGATTGACCGAGGCGAGTATTCCAAGGCCGAGAGGCGTATCAAACGCCTCAAGCAATTGGCTCCCCAAAGTATCTCTTACATTCGGCTTCTTGCGCTGTTGGCCTCAAAAAAGGGCGACCAACCACTTGTTCGCAAAACGTTAGCGGCGTTGCTTCCCGAAAATCTCAAGGGAGCGCTTGACGCCGATCAGTTGCAGGCAATCCGTGCAGTAGCGCAGCTTGCGACCTTATGCGAAGACTTTGAACTGGCGGAAAAACTCTATCAACTCTATGCCCAGCGTTTGCCCAAAGCGGCTTTTGAACTTGTGCAATTCCAGGCACTCTATGGCGACGCCGAGGTGGCCATGGAGGCCATGGAAAAAGAGTTTCCAAATCGTAGGGACGGTGTTTTGGCCTTATCAACTCAGATGCTACGCAAACGGCGCGATGAGATTGGCGATCGTTACGACGAACAAGTCAATCGAATGCTGGCTACCGCAATTCGTGACGACCCTGATTCTACCGGACGACTCATGTTCCGAGCAGAAATCCTAGAGATTGAGCAGAAGTACAACCAAAGCGCTGAAGCTTACGACAATCTCCTCCGGCGCGACGATCTCCCAAATCGAGTGCGTGCGGTAGCCATGAACAACCTCGCATTCCTCCTCGCCATGCTGGGCGAACGTCTCGAAGAGGCAGAGCAACTTGTCGATCAGTCCATGGAAACGTTTGGACCCATCGGCGATCTACTAGATACTCGTGCCTTGGTTAGGATCGCGAGCAAAAAATATGACTTGGCCATCGAGGACTTAACTCTCGCGGTCTCGGTGAGTCGGGACCCCATCAAATACTACCACTTGGCAAGAGCACAACTGCTCGCCGGCGACAAAAAAGGGGCCCTGAAATCGTGGGAGGAAGCGAAGAATCTGGGGGTCGAGAAAGAAAAACTGCCACTTCTCGAACAGCCCGTCTATGAAGAATTTGAAACGACGATCGGGCAGTCTGGATCAGCCTAGTGCTTTGCCATGACTAAAAATTGGGGTTCGAGGCGTTGTCAAATCAGTTGTTCCTCCGGTGCCACAAGGTTAGGATAGGTGCTTTAGACGCCAAGGGACACCGAGCGAACCGGCGTCCGTCTAGCATCCTCCGAGAAATACCAGGAGTCTTTTTTATGTCTCTCCAACGCATAGGCCAATCCGCCGCCCCCTACATTTTGTGTTTTTGTGCGAATCTTTTTGTTGCCTTGAGTGTCGCATGGAGTCCGTTGGCAACCGAAACACATGCTCAAGATTCGGCCGAAATGTCGGCCGTGTATGGACGTGGGGTCCATGCCTACTTCAGCAACCGCATGTCAGGTGCCGAACAGTTGTTCTCGCAAGTTATACAAGCCGGTTCGACCGATCCTCGTGTCTATTACTTTCGAGCCATGGCCCGCCTTCGTACGGGTCGCCAATATGAAGCAGAAGAGGATATGAAAGTTGGTGCGGCGTACGAAGCGCGTGATCCGGGCAGCCAGCATTCGATTGGCATCGCCTTGCAAAGAGTTCAAGGGCAAGGGCGCCGCAGCTTGGAGCGATTTCGTCGCGAAGGTCGGCTGAATCGTGTTCAGCAGCATCGTCAACAATCCCAATTGCGTTACGAGCAACTTGAGCAACGTGGACCGCAAGTATTACGGCGCGAAACACCCGTGCAGCTAGAGCAACTTTCCAAACCCTCGATGCTGCAAACTATTCCGGCAGTGCCCACTCCTGCGGAAACTGGGCCTGCTCCTACGGAAGCTGGGTTACCCGCTCCCGTAGCAGCGCCGATTGCCGAAGAAGACGATCTGTTTTTCGACTCAGCACCAAAGCCGGAGATGGCCCCTGGCACTCCTGTCGATCCCTCCCCCGCACCTGAGGCAAGCGATTCGGCTGACGATTTTTTTGACGATCCGGCTCCCTCGAAACCTGCGGAGGCTGACGAAGATCCCTTTGCAGATACCGCTGAGATCGGGGATACACCTGAGAGCAACACGGATCCCCCAATGGCCGAAGAAGCCGCTGCTTCGGAAGAGGAAGCTTCCCAGCCGACAGCGGAAGACGACTTCTTCGGAGACTTGGCCGCAGAAGAAGGGAACGCAGAAGAAGGAAACGTAGAAGAGGAGAGCATTGAAGAAATGCCGGCCGAGGAATCCGACGATTCTGAGAGCGAACCCGAAGCATCGGAGTCTGAAGAAGCCGAGCCAGCCGAAGAACCCTCCGATTCTGAAGAGCCCTCGGAATCTACAGAAGAGGAGTCGGATCCCTCGGAAGCTGACGACCTCTTTGGCGATTTTTAATCTTACTACTTTCGCGTAATCCTTCAGCAAACCGAAGCAGAATGGCCACAAAAAGTCACAAAAAGGAGGTGAGGACATTGAGTCGAGCGATTCGTCCTTTTCGCGTTTTTTTGTGCTTTTCGTGGCTATTTCCTTCCCTCTTGTGCATTCTTGTGCCAACTTTGCTCAGCGTCGGCTGCGAATTTTCTCGGAGCGAGGTTTCTGATTCGAAGCAATCCGACGACCGGGCCAAAGCTGATTTTGATTGGGCCATGGAGCGATTGCGACGGGCGATCGAAACCTTCACCCCTTCCGGAAATCTCGGCTTGAGTATCAAACGCGAGCTGTCCTATGAATTCATTCCTCCCAACTCGCCTCAATCCAATTGCACCGCACGGGTAATCGTCGATTCGAAAACGGCCTATCGGCCCAAACGATTCTACCCGGCCGCGGACGAGGAGCTATCGGTCGATCCCAAAGCTGTCGACAACGCCTTTACGGAAGAAGAGTTACAGGCCAAGCGAGCGAACGATCCGACAGGTCTCCAGGACGATTTTGTAGTCGGTCTCCCTCCGAAGGCTCCGATCGTAGATCCTCTTGTAAACGCCCCAAGCCGTGAAGAACGAATCGTCTACGAATTGGTCTATCGAGACAAACGCTGGCAGTTAGAAACCCAGCCCGAATCGGAACACGAACGATTGTGGTTTGAATACGCGCTTCAGCAGTAAGGCAACTCGACGACTATTGGCGACCGTTTTGCGGGGCCGTCTGGAGATTGCCATCGCGAAAGGCTTGTGCCATGGCTAAGGGAACCTCGGCTTGTGCGAGGATGACCATCGCTTGATTCTCGGCGACGTTGGCTTTCATTTCTTGCTCGAGGGCAACTGCGTTGGCGCGTCGCTGTTCTGCCAGGGCCTGGGCTTTGCGCGTATCCGCCTCGGCCTGATCGGCTTGGAGTCGCGCGCCGATGTTTTCGCCAATGTCGATGTCGGCAATGTCGATCGAAACGATTTCGAAGGCCGTATGCGCATCCAACCCGCGCTCAAGCACGGCCTTCGAGATGCGATCGGGATTTTCCATGACCTTCAAATGATCTACTGACGAACCGATGGAAGTAATGATTCCTTCGCCAACGCGAGCGATAATCGTCTCCTCGGTGGCGCCGCCGATCAACTGAGATAAGTTGGTTCGCACAGTAACTCGGGCACGAATTTTCAGCTCGACCCCATTCTTCGCCACCGCGCTAAGGGTCGTCTTCGACGATTTACTGGGATCCGGGCAGTCGATCACTTTGGGATAGACGCTCGTTCGTACGGCGTCGAGCACGTCGCGTCCGGCAAGATCGATGGCTGCCGCTCGATCAAAATCCAAATCGATGTCGGCCCGGTGGGCCACGACAATGGCATTAATCACCCGTGGCACATCGCCACCTGCCAGGAGATGGGCTTCCAATCGCGAAGTCGTGATGCCCGTCTCGGGATCGGTTCCCACGCCGGCTTGCATGGCCATGATCTTGGCGTCGACAATAGTACGCGGATTGACCTGCCGCAAACCCATGAAAATCAAACTTAGGGGGTCGATACGAGCGTTCGACATGTAGGCTTGCAACCAGAGCGAAAAATATCTCGCAAAGAAGACGAAAAAAACCAAGACCAGCAGGCCAAGAAAAGCAAACAGGCCCAACAGAAGCATCTCGGTGGTTTCGGCTGCCGCCAATAGGGGAAAGTGAATCGTCATCGGTTTTTGCCTTTCCTGGAGTAACTCATGCTACGGGCCTGCATCATAGTCGATTTTCGGACAACACAAAAGTCACTCGATCCAGCCGCCACCCAGCGTGCGATCGCCATCGTAGCAGACCACCGCTTGGCCTGGGGCTACGCCATACTGGGGCTTAGCAAAGCGAATGTGCAAGCGATTTTCTGGCAGGCGTTCTAAGGCTGCCTCGACCGGGGCAGCGTTGTAGCGAATCTGCACTTGGCAGTTTCCGGGAATGTCGGCACCGTCAACTAGCCAATTCGTCTCAGCTGCGGTCAGGTCTTCGCGCTGTAGGTCCTCGCGATCGCCTAGCGTCACGCGGCGTGTCTCTCGATCGATCTGGACGACAAATTTAGGCTCGCCAAGTGCGACGCCCAAACCTTTGCGCTGTCCAATTGTAAACCCTTCGATCCCCTCATGTTGACCAACGACCGTGCCATCAGGGGTGACCAGTTCGCCTGAGGTGTCGCACGGTTCTCGACGGGCGCGCACAAAAGCGTCGTACCGACCGCTGGTCACAAAACAAATTTCCTGGCTGTCTTTTTTCTCAGCAACATTCATCCCCAGAGTAGCCGCGATCTGACGAATTGCCGGTTTTTCGTACGCGCCGACCGGTAGCAACATCCGCGACAAAAACCTGCGCTCGATTCCAAAGAGGACATACGACTGGTCTTTGTGCGTGTCGCGGCCGCGCAGTAATTTTGGCGATCCGTACTCCGACGATCCGTCGGATTGCGGCTGCTCGAGACGAGCGTAATGCCCCGTGGCGACGAATTCCGCTCCGACGCTGTCGGCATAATCAAACAGTTTTCCGAATTTGATCCAGTTGTTGCACTGCACACATGGGTTCGGGGTCCGGCCGACCGTGTACTCGTCGACAAAGTACTTGATAATCCGACTGAACTCTTCGTCCAGATTCAGGGCATAGAACGGAATGTTAAGTTTGTCGGCCACCCGACGGGCGTCCTCGGCGTCGGCGGCGGTGCAACAGCCCTGTTTGTGATCGAGGCGGTTGATGATTGGGAGCGGTTGAGTGTCGCAAGCCACGGGTGACTGATGGCCGTGGCGCATGAAGACGCCCACGACGTCGTAACCTTGCTCTAGCAGCAAATGTGCCGCGACGCTCGAATCGACTCCCCCCGACATTGCTAGAACTACGCGTGTCATAACAATCGAGTCTAGAACGGAAGCGGTGATACGTCTACAATGGCACATGTCTATAATGCCACATGAAAGCCGGGGGGGTTGCAACCCCCCGGCTTTGGCACCCCCTTTCTTTGGAGTCCTGTAACATGCCGCTGGAAAAAGAATGGATCGACCGAGCTGCTGCGATTCACGCGATGATTCTCCAGTTGCGGGACTCTCTTTGACTGCCCTGCCAAAGCAGAGCAAATCACAGCGATCGACGCCGAAATGGCGGACCCGAGTTTCTGGAATGACCAAGAAAAAGCCCAGGAACGGGTCGGCCTGCGCAAGTCGCTGATCGGTCTGGTCAAGCCGCTGGACGACTCCCAATCGGAGAGCGACGACCTGTCGGCCATGATCGAGATGGCCGGCGAAGACGAAGCATTCGCTGCCGAAGTACCCCCTGAGGTCGAACGGCTCGAATCGGTTCTTGAGCAGCTCAAGCTCCAAGCCTTGCTGAGCGGCACCCACGACGCAGCGGGGGCAATTCTTACGATCAACGCGCGCGACGGAGGCACTGACGCCAACGACTGGGCTGAGATGCTTCTGCGAATGTACATCCAATGGGCACAGAAAAACGACTACACCGCGTCGCTCATCGATCGCCAGGACAACGAAGAGGCCGGCATCAACAATGCCACGATCGCGATTCGCGGCCCAATGGCCTATGGCTATCTTCGAGGCGAGTCGGGCATGCACCGGCTGGTTCGCATTAGCCCGTTCAACTCGGAAGGCAAACGGCAAACGAGTTTTGCGGCTGTCGATGTGTCGCCCGAAATTCCTGATTCGGTCGATATTGAAATCGACGAATCGGACGTACGCATCGATACCTACCGGGCAAGCGGAGCCGGCGGACAGCATGTCAACAAGACCGATAGCGCGATCCGGCTGACGCACGGGCCGACGGGCATCGTGGTTCAGTGTCAGAACGAGCGTAGCCAACACAAGAACCGTGCGACCGCCTGGAAAATGCTTCGCGCGCGCATGGCCCGCCACGAAGAAGAAAAACGCGAAGCCGAGGAGGCAGCCAAGTACCAGCAACAAGCGAAGACCGGTTTTGGTTCACAGATTCGCAACTATTTCCTGCACCCCGACCAGCGTGTAAAAGACGCACGCACGAAATTCCAAATGGGAAATTTCCAGGCCGTGCTTGATGGCGATATCCAAGGATTTCTTGATGCCGTACTCCGCTGGCGAGCAGGCCAACCCCTCGAGGAGGAAGCATCATGAGCCAAACCTCGCCCCCTCCGATTGTGGTTTCGCAAGAAGGAATACAGATCGAGTTCTACTGGACTGGCGATCGGTTCGCCCACACAATCCTCGGCACTCACGACACTCACGGCGGCCAGCCGGTCCCGCTCCTAGAATCGATCGAAGGCAGCCCCGAGGACCACTTTCCTGCGAGCCCGCCGCTCGTGGATTTGCACCAACAAGACGAAACGATCTTTCTCACTGGGGCCACCACTGCGGGCCACTGGTCGATGAGCATCGAATCCGAGGAGTCCGGGTTTTTGTTCGACACGGCTTGCCGCGTCAAGTCGTTACCCGGGAGCTTCACGAGCAGCTATCGGTTTGCCAAATCGGTGCAAGCCAGCCAGTGCGATTCATCGCTAATTTTAAGCACCGCCTCGGGCAGTTTCCGTTTAGAATCGCTGCCGCTGCCCGACGCCCAGAAATCGCTTTCTTGTCAGTTGGCGGTGGCGGGAAACGAAGTCCTGCTGAAAAGTCACGCGCAAGAAGGCAGTGCATTGCCAATGACGGTGCGTTGGCGGTATCGGCTGATTGCGATCTGACAGAAGTAGCCGCGATGCGACGCATCGCTGGGAACCCCAGATTGTGCCCAAAATCGCCTTTCAGGATCGGCAATGCGGGTCATTGCCAGAATCGGCGATTTGAGGCACAATTTGGGGGTTCCCAGCGACCCGTTCAACACCCAAATACCACACCCCAATAAAAACCGATGGTCTATCAGCAGATCGAGAAGGTCAAACAAGAATACACCGACAAATACGTCGTGGTAGACGCTGATCAGCCTGAATTGGCGCGATTCGGTGATTTGGTAGGCCAAGTAAAAACCGTCAACATGAGCGGTCGGGCGCTGGTTGAATTTGGCGACTACCATAAGAACATCGCTTGGTACGACATCGATCTCGACTACCTCAAGGTCGTCGACAAGCCGGCCCCGCAAGACCCCAAACAAGCAGCTGCCAAGAAAAAGTCCGCGGCCAAACCGGCTGCGAAAAAAGCCGACGCCGGTGGCGAGAAAAAGCTCTCGCCGCTGGAAATGGCGCGCATGCAGGATTCTGGCGGGAAAAAGCCGGCAGCCAAAGCCAAACCCTCGACGGCAGATATCTTGGCCGCCGCCCGTGGCGACTCCGCTCCTGCCGCCAAGGCGGAGCCGAAAAAAGCGGCAGCGCCGGACCCTCCCGCTGCGGCAGCACCGGGGAAGGTCGACCGCTCAAAAATGTCGGTCGACGAGATGGTTGCCTATTGCCGCGAGAAGGATGCTGGTTAGCGGGGTATCGTTTTTCACTCCGGCGAT
>JAADIN010000042.1 GCA_013151315.1 Planctomycetota bacterium
GCCAACCAACTCGAAGATGCCGTTCTCATTGACCAAACGCCCATCGGCCGCACCCCGCGCTCGAATCCCGTCACCTACATCAAGGCGTTTGATCCGATTCGCACCCTGTTTGCCGAAACGACCGAAGCCCAGTCGCGAGGTTTTAAGGCGAGCCACTTTAGTTTTAACGTCGACGGCGGTCGCTGCGAAGCTTGCAAGGGCGATGGCTTTACGCAAATCGACATGAAGATGATGGCCGACGTCTACATGCGCTGCGCCGAATGCCAGGGGAAACGCTATCGCCGCGAGGTGCTCGAAGTCCGACACCGTGGTTTGAATATCGCCGAGGTGCTCGACCTGTCGGTTCGCGAAGCGTTTAGTTTTTTCCGAGGCCAACGCAAAATCCTCACGAAATTAAAATGCCTGATGGATGTGGGGCTCGACTATTTGCGGCTGGGCCAGCCGGCAAACACGCTCTCCGGCGGCGAGGCCCAACGCCTAAAAATGGCCACCTACGTTGCCGCTGCTCGCAAAGGCCGCACTTTGTTTGTGCTCGATGAACCGACGACGGGACTGCATTTTTCGGACGTCTTGCAACTGCTCGATTGTTTTGACTCGCTCATCGCGATGGGGCATTCTCTCATCGTCGTCGAGCACAATTCGCTTATGATGCAGGCGGCAGATTACCTGATTGACTTGGGCCCCGGCGCTGCCGACGAGGGCGGTCGCGTCGTGGCATGCGGAACGCCTGAGGAAATCGCCAACCATCCCGATTCGCTGACCGGAAAGTTTTTGGCCAAAGAATTTCAACGCGCTGCTGCAAACCTCTAGACAGCCCACAAATCCACTTTTTTCTACTTCAGACTGCTGGACCGTTACGAAAATGTCATTTATCGAACAGCTCGACCCGGTCGGGGACTCTCCAACCGAGCACCAACTGAACTTTTTGCTTGGCGAGAGATCGCAAGGCCGGATCGCTTCGTTTTGCGGCAACCTCATCGGTCCCCACTGTGAGTACGCTCGGACGTTGCCTGCGACTTTTTCTGTCCCTCCATGCGAATGTCTTCCAGGAATTTCCAACCGGACGCAGCGGATCATTACCGATCCGTGTTATTGGACGCCGCAGCTGCCTTATCTTTACAATTTTGAAGGCAAAATAAAACTGGCCGACGGGACCGTGCAATCGTGGAGTCATACGGTCGGATTTCGACGTTGGGAAGTGGAGGGCAAAAACCTACGCTTGGAACGTCGTCGCATCGTATTGCGAGGTGCCGTCGCTGATGCCGAGTCGGCGGTCGATTTGCGTGCTGCCCATGACGCCGAGGTTGCCCTCCTCGTTAAGGAGCCGAGTGATTCTTTTTTGCAGCAAGCGAGCGAATGCGGCGTTATGGTGATAGCGGATTTTCGTGGCGTCGAGACTGAATTGACGCCCCGTCTGCTCCGCCTCGCTTGGCAGCCTTCGGTTGCTTTCGTCTTGCTGAGCGATACGGATAAGCCTGGTTTTTATAAACCGCCTGCAGTAACCATCGGCCATGCAGTCGATGCGAAAGCTCAATCGGTGCCAGAAAGCACTGCCGACGAATGGGCGAGTCTCCTGCTGGTGGAACTGGGCGCCGACGAACGTCCGCCCGAGTGGCTGGCAAACACCGAAAAACCGGTTATTGCAATCCGGCGCGACGAATCCTACGCTAACATGACGGATGCACGAACCGCTTGCGATCGCCTGCAATCCGACTTGGCTCCGCAACTGAATCTCGCCGGATATTTTGTGTCGCCATGAATTCCAACAATCCTCAACTCGACCGCTACCAGCGACAGGTCCGCTTTGCTCCGCTAGGCAAAGAAGGCCAGCAAAAACTCATGGCAGGGCGTGTGCTCATTTGCGGCTGCGGGGCACTCGGTTCGATGGTCGCCGAGTCGCTCGTCCGGGCCGGCGTCGGCTTCGTGCGCATCGTCGACCGCGATTTCGTCGAGATCGGCAACCTCCATCGGCAAGTGCTGTTCGACGAGCGCGATGCCGAGGCACAACTTCCCAAAGCGGTCGCGGCTTCCCAACGCCTAACGCACATCAACAGCAGCATCGAAATTGAGCCCCACGTAGCAGACCTCAACGCATCAAACATTCGCACGCTAGCCGACGACGTGCAGGTGATTGTCGACGGAACCGACAATTTTGAGACCCGTTATCTGCTCAACGATTATGCGATCGAAACTAAAACACCCTGGGTCTTTGGTGGCTGCGTCGGAGCCGAAGGACAGACGCTCGCAATCGTCCCAGGCGAAACCCCTTGCCTGTCGTGCATCCTGCCCGAACCTCCGCCCGCCGCGGCAATGCCAACTTGTGAAACAGCTGGAGTGCTCGGGCCGATCGTCAACGTGATCGCCTCGCTGCAAGCCATGGAGGCCATAAAACTCCTGAGCGGCAATCGCGATCAGCTTAATCCGGCACTGACGATCGTCGATTTGTGGAACAACCAAATTCGATCGATCGGAGTTTCTTCCGGTCGAACCGAAAATTGCCCCACTTGCGGAGAGGGCAAACTCGATTGGCTCGCCGGTAGGCGGGGTTCGTCGGTCACCCGCCTGTGCGGCCGCAACAGCGTTCAGATTTCCCCGACTTCTGCCGAGCGGGTTAACTTGCCGTCGTTGGCCGAAAAATTGCGTCACACGGGGCCCGTCACAGCCAACGATTTCCTGGTACGTCTTGAGGTCGAAGACTACCTGCTTACTGTTTTTGCCGATGGGCGAACGATTGTCGGCGGCACCGACGACCCCGCTGTAGCTCGAACAGTGCATGCAAAGTACGTGGGCAATTGACGGAAAACCCGCCGTGGTTTCTCCAGGTTACCAGCCAATTCGTCGCGGCTGCTCAAATCGCCTGCTTGAAGGCAAGGCAAACGCCCAAACAGGCCGATCAATACATAGCCCCACCCTCCGGGTGGCGAAAAACGACCCAGACCCCCGCGACCCAGTATCCCAGCATGGCAACCGTAGAGCAAACAGCACCCCTACGCGCAAATTTCGCAAAGACAAACTCCCCAGCACACCACAAAGCCGTGGGCCGTATCGGTGCTTGGCAACTCGTGCGATTGATCAGCGAGAGCGAGTTAGCGCGTGTCTATCAAGCGCGACCCTTGAACGCCTCAGCCGACCAAGGGGCTGCCTATGTCATCAAGGTACTGCGGAAAGAGTGGTGGCGCGACCCGCAAGCAATCGAGATGCAACGTCGGGCTGCCTGGATTGGCCAGCAGCTTTCGCACCCCCACCTCCTGCCAATCCTTTCGGCCCACGTGCGAGAAGCCCCTTATTACTTGGTATCGCCCAGGTTGCATGGCACCACTCTAGCTACGATTTTGAAACAAGGTCAGCAAAAACAAGCAAAGGGGATGCCACTTCCAGTGACGCTGTGGATCACAAGGCAAGTGGTCGAGGCGCTTGCTGCGCTGCACGATTCCACGGGAATGATCCACGCCGACGTCAAGCCGAGTAACATCTTCGTTTCGCCCGAGGGACATGCGACTCTGATTGATTTCGGCTTTGCCCACGCACCCTCCGAAGCACGACATTGGTCGACGCGGCCGGTGGTCGGCACACTCAACTACGTTGCGCCCGAGGTAGTCACTTCCAGCCTCGCTGCGGGTGTGTCGTGCGATCTCTATAGCGTCGGGGTCACGCTCTATGAAATGATCGCTGGCTGCTTGCCTTTCACTGCCAACGCACCTGACGAACTCGTCCGCCTGCATCGAGAGATGACGCCTGAAAGCATACGGCACAGCGTTCCCGAGCTCCCCAAGCCGGTCGCATCACTCGTCCACCGACTCCTGGCAAAAGACCCCTTGCGCCGTCCCGACTCTGCCGCCGTAGTCGCCGAAGAACTCATGCGATTAGAAATCGAGTGCTTTTCTACACGGTAAATCTGGAAATTTCCCCGGCTGGCCCTCAGTAAAACCTGGGCTAGCCCTCAGTAAAAAGGGTTGGCCCCCAATAAAAAACCCCCACCGCACACAAAGAGGCGGCGAGGGCAAAAATGCCTTTCCAGAAAAACGAACCAGCGTGCTTGACCAACGGCCATCGCCAATCGAGCTCTGCCTTTAGCGGCACTAGCCAACACACGGCACCATACTAACATTCACGACATCAAACTCATGGCATCGTTGTGTCACGGTAAATGCTCGACCAAACAACCATCGCAGGCCAAAACAGGCTGCTTCGTTGCCCCGTCGCCTACACATCTCAGAATCCACTGACCTCAGAACCCATAATCTCAGAAAACGAGGGGCCGGGAATCAGAAAATGAGGAACTCAGGAAACGGAGCAAAATTCTCTAGATGGAGAAATTTAGGATTAAGAAAAGAGTACGAGAGACTCGAGTTCACCGGCTACAAGCCCACCAACTCGAGCTCATCTACATCCGATAAGGCGGCGTTTCCATTTGGTCTCCCCTTACAAACGAGTAAGTAAAGAAGAAGTACCTCGACTGGCCGCATTTTAACCCTTCGGGACCACGGTGTCAAAGAAAATTCCCGCGAGTTCCGGACACTTTTTTGAAAAAACTTATTTTTTTGCGTCCTCGTCCTTTTTCGTGACAAATTTGGAAGTGCTGAAATTAGCCGTTTTGGCAAAGCCTAGTTCCAACCATCTTTTTTCCGGCCACTCAGGCGCTTCTCACGAGCAGTGAGCGTATCCTTCATCGTCGTGATGCGGTACTTCAGAGCCAAGCGGGTCATCAGTACCGCCTTGTTGGTGCCAAAGGCCTCCATGGCGCGAGTCTTGTGATTGTCGACCGTGGAAGGCGAAATCTTCAGAATCGCACCTGCTTCATCATTCGTGCAGCCAAGGCTGATGAGGCGGATGATTTCGGTCTGCCGGGGGGTAAGGTGAGGTTTCATCTGCTTGCAGCTCCAGAGAGTAAAATCGAATACCGACCCAAGAATACCTAAGCAGGACAAAAGAGTAAACTCCCCAAATCTACGTACCAAGCTCCTAGCAAAAACTTGCGATAAAATCGGAAAAAGTGAACCGTATCCATGGTCGCGTCCCTATCTTGATCGGCACGGAATCACCCCCATGCTGGTACTCGTTGCAAAATTCGAACTTGTGAACTGACTCGCCGGTCAAGTGTGGCTGTGGTACGATCACTGTTCTTGCCGTCACGAAAGTTGTCATTTTTCTTTTTTTGTTAGGACGCGATTCGCCATGGCCCTCGACCCCTATTCGCTGTGCCCGTGTGGGAGTGGCAAAAAACTGAAGTTCTGTTGCTCTGACCTCGCTTCCGATTTCGAAAAAGTGCAGCAGATGGTCGACGGGGAACAACCCCATGCGGCACTGAAGCATGTCGAGCAGTTGCTCGTGAAGCGACCGAAGCACGGGCCGGTGCTCGATCTTTGCGCCACGCTTCAAATGGCCCTTCATGAGTTTGATGCGGCAAAGAAGACAACGGAAGCCTTTCTGGTCGCGCATCCTCAGAATGCCTCGGCCCATGCACAAGCGGCACTCCTTGCGGCCGCGACCGAAACCGGGACCAAGGCGATCGGTCCGCTGCAAAATGCTTTGGAGCGTCTGGATAGCGACATGCCGTTGCGCGTACTTGAAGCAATCGGCGCCGTGGGGCAGGCCTTGTTAATGGAAGGCGAACTGGTCGCCGCGCGTGGACACCTGTTGCTGTACGCGATGATTGCCCCGAAGCAAGACAATCGGGCAATTGAGTTGCTGCTGCGGATGAATCTGCAAGCCGGGTTGCCGCTGCTGCTACGCGAGTATCTGCTGTTGACCGATTGCCCCGATGCGGTTTCCTGGAAAACACGATTCGAAGAGGCCACCAAGCTCTCGACACGTGGGCTTTGGCGACGTGCCGAGTCGTTACTCGCAGCGCTGCGAGAGGAAGTCGGAGCCGTACCCGAGGTGGTCTTTAATTTGGCGGTGATGCGCGGTTGGCTCGCGCAGTCAGAATCGTTTACGGCAGGGCTGCATGAGTATGCCAAGCTTGACGGGCCGCGAGACCATGCCATCGAAGCCGAGGCGCTGGCTCAACTGGTAGACCCCAGTTTGACCGATCCAACATTCGACACCGTGATGCTAGCCTATCCGGTTAAAGACATCGAGGCGTTGGTCCAACGATTGGCCAGCGACCAACGCACCGAAAGTTACCCCATGGATTTGCAGGACGACGACGAAGACCCTGCCATGCGACCGCAAAGCATGCATATGCTGCTCGATCGACCGACGCCCAGTACCGGAGTCGATATTCAGCGCGACGAAGTGCCTCACGTCGTTGCGTTCTTGAGTCTGTTTGGCAAACGAACTGATCGCGATGCGCGGCTTGAAGTGACTGCTGACCGCGATTCCCGCTTCGACGAAATCCTAAGCCTCTTGGCAGAAGTGGCGGGTGACACGACGGGGGAAATGCTAGAAGAAAGTGTGTTGGCTCAGAAGTCGATTAGCGAAGACGCACTCAGCTGGCGTTGGCGTTTGCCAAATGACACTCCTGCTGACCATCGCCGTGAGTTGCTTGCCGCGGAACGTCGCGAAGCGATTCTGAATCGCTGGACCGCTGCACCTCGCGCTGCTCTGAATGAAAAATCGCCTCAAGAGGCGGTTGGCGAAGAATCGTTGCGTGTGGCCCTGCAGGCCAGCGCGTTAATCCTTGAGCAGGCGGCTACCACACCAGAGGAACTCTCGCTCTTTGCAGAGCTCCGCAAGCAACTCGAATTGCCCGAGCCCGAGAAGATCGATCCAACCGAGTTGAACCTCGAGCTGCTTCCACTCGTGCGCGTGCCTCGCTTGGAGATCTCGAAGGTTGCTGACGAGCCGCTTGCCAAGCTGCTCGATCGGGCGGTGCTGATGGGAGCGAACCTCACGGCACAGATTGTTGCTCGGGAACTTGTCGGGCGGCCACAACTTGCCGAAGAAGTCGACCCCTCGGCAGCCTATCGTCAGCTGATCCGTCTCGACGCCGATCACCAGCGGTCCCTCGATTGGGTGGCAAAAGCCCGCGAGTGGTCGCAGCGCAAGGGGCAATCGGCGGCGGAATGGGCCCTGATGGAGCTCGAGATTTCGATTCAACGGGGCGATGGCGAACGAGTGCAGCAGGTGCTCAACGAGATTCGAGAAAATTATCTCGACGAAGAGGGGGTCGCCGATGCGACTCATCAGATTTTGGAGTCGGCCGGTTTGCTGGCGGCGCCGGCGGCTGCTCGCGAAGACGCAAGCGATGCGCCGAGCGAAGGTCTTTGGACGCCTGAGGACTCGCCTTCTGATGAAAGCAGTGACAAATCGGTTATTTGGACACCGTAGGTTTCCTATGACCACTGCTGACGACCACCTGACGTTTATGTCACGAGCCCTTGAGCTTGCGGTGCGCGGTCGCGGCCACGTTGAGCCGAATCCTCTGGTCGGATGTGTCGTCGTGAAGGATGGCAAGGTGGTTGGCCAGGGCTGGCATCAAAGCTTCGGTAGCCCTCACGCAGAAGTTGAGGCGTTGGCGGCGGCCGGCGATGCGGCGAAAGGCGCGACGGTAGTCGTCACACTGGAGCCTTGCTGTCATCAGGGCAAAACGGGGCCCTGCACGCGTGCTCTCATGGAAGCGGGAGTACAACGCGTTGTGGTGGGGTGCCAAGACCCCAACCCGCAGGTTGCTGGCAAAGGGTTGGCCAAGCTTCGCGAGGCAGGAATTCTTGTCGAGGAAGGCGTCCTCGGGGAGCAAGCACGGTCTCTTATCGCGCCGTTTGCCAAGCTCCTCTCCAAGGGCCGACCATGGATCATTGCGAAATGGGCGATGACTCTCGACGGAAAATTAGCCAGCCACACGGGCAACAGTCAATGGATCAGCGGCCCTGCCTCGCGGGTCGTGGTGCATCGACTTCGTGGTGAAGTCGATGCGATTCTCGTGGGCCGAGGGACGGTCGAGGCAGACGATCCGCGGTTGACTGCTCGGCCAGCAGGCCCTCGAGTAGCAACGCGTGTGGTACTCGATTCCGCGGCAATGTTGTCGACCGAAAGCCAGTTAGTTCGATCGATTGATGAGGGACCGGTGCTCGTGGCCGTTGCATCAGACGCCCCGGCAGATCGAATCGATCGCCTCACCAAGTTGGGAGTTGAGGTTTTCCAAACCTCGGGCAGCAACGAAGGGGCGCGATTCGATTCGCTGCTCGAGGAAATGGGCCGGCGACAGTGGACCAACGTGCTGGTCGAAGGCGGCTCGCACGTGCTTGGAACGCTGCTCGACCTGCAAGCGATCGATGAGGTTCACGCGTTCATTGCCACCAAACTTGTCGGCGGAAAAGAAGCTCCCAGCGCGATGGCCGGCCAGGGAGTTGCCATGATGGCTGATGCGATTGACCTGAGCCACGTTGAGGTGGAGGTCCTCGAGGGCGACATCCACATTTGGGGCTCCGTGGGTTGAAGGCTCATTCGCCAAAAACCGTGACGACCAACCGGCGGCTGCCGGCGTGATTTCGGTGCTCGCAAAGAAAAATGCCTTGCCAGGTGCCCAAGCACGGTTTTCCGTTCTGAATGGGAATCGAAAGCGAGCATCCTAGCAGCGACGACTTGACATGGGCCGGCATGTCATCGGGGCCCTCGCTGGTGTGCCGATGGGGGAAATTCTCGGGGGCGATGGCCGACAGCGAGCTTTCGAGGTCCAAGGGGACATCCGAGTCGGCGTTTTCGTTGATCGAGAGAGAGGCCGACGTGTGCTGAATAAAAACGTGCATCAAGCCCGTGCCAATTTGGCCAATCTCGGGCAAGGCGGCCAAGACTTCGTGAGTCACCAGATGGAAGCCGCGGGGCAGGGGAGGGAGCTCGACGAGTCGCTGGATCCAGGGCATTTTAGGCGGTAGGGGCTAGTTTTAGGCGGTAGGGAAAGGGTAGAGACTCGTTACACCAGCCTCCAGCCTAGCACCTCTAGCCTCAGCAGGCGTCAAATCTTCTCATCCGACCATTCGGAAATCTGATTTAAGTCAAGACCAAGAAAGAAAAAACTTGACTTGCTTGGTAAATTGGTAATAATCTCATTCTCACCCGAACCTTTTATGTTGGCTGCAGTTTCAGGTCCAGGCTAGAAACGAGGCCCCCCGCCCATGGGCGAAAGTGGTTCCCAGTAGTTGCGGTTTACCTATCCCCATCACAAAAGCCCATCACGAAAGTTAGTTTGCTTGAGTTAGGCTCGGTTTTGCAGCGGACTGAGTTCCGCCAGCGGTCCACCTAGAGCAGCGACCCACATATAACAGCGACTTGGAGAACACAAAAATGCCAGACCCAAAACTAAAGAACGTGTTCGAGGCCATTTTGAAGTATGGCCACGACGAGGACTTTGCCCCCTCTTTTGACGGCCATTTCAAGGGAACCCAGGCTCCGGCCGGCTCGCGCGAGAAGCTCGACGTGATGGCCGAGCGAGTGAAAATGGGGCAGCCCTTGTGGCACGACAAAGACCGAGCCGACTACAGTGGCCTGACCGGTGCTGTGCGGCCGCGCGATTAGAGCGGAGAGGTTCCCGCCCCTAGTCGCAGGAACCTCCAGTCGCCGGAATATAGCCCCACCGTCCCGGTGGGAGAAACAAAAAATGTCCACCCGAAGAAGGTCGCCGGCCCAAGTGCTCGGCGGCCTTTTTTCTGCGCCCATTGGTGAGAATCTAAGCGCTGCGTGCTAGCTCGCCGCACGCTTTTGAACTAGCCCCAACCGAAAAGGTTTCCAGCTCGTCGCGGAGCACGAGCATTTCCTTCGGAGCTTCGATGCCCAGGCGAACCTTGTCGCCTCCCAAGCGAACAACCGTAATTACAATGGAGTCTCCCAGCCGTATCCGCTGAGATTCTTTTCTTGACAAAACTAGCATCGAACACCTCCTTGTGTGTGATTCGTGTTAGGAACGTGTACTTTTGTATAGCATGCACTCGCCGAAGTACTTTGGCAACACCAACTTTTCGGCTAGGCTGCGGACAACTCGCAGGCCAATGCTTGCTTCTCCAATGCAGGTGCTTCGATCAATCGGGTCTTTCCGACACGCTCGCCGCGTGAGTCGTAAAACAAGATCGTGTTAGCATCTGTTTCCCAGATTGCGGTCAACCGAACTTCTCGGGGCCCTTGCAGGCAAAAATAGACTCCGCAAGGTTGGCCGTTTCGGGATAGTAGTCTTAGGGTTAAGTGAGAGCTTTCAGGTCTTAGTAGTTCAAATTGGCTCAGGGTTTCAGCGACGTACCGGCGAATATCCTCGAATTTATGAATGCGTGTTTGGTACTCCACCATCGAGATTATGACCTCCTCGATAGATTGACAATTGACATAAAAAGGGAAGAATGCACCCTGTGGTGATGTTGGATAAAATGGGAAGTCTGGTGATAAAGTAAGTTATCGGCAAAAAGTGCTGGCATCTTCAATTGCGCAGTCGGAAAAGTCTTGCAGGATCTACTACTGGGACAAGCGGGGGAATTGCAAAGTCGCATCAACACAAGAAAGACAAAAAAATCAGCGACTGTGAGCCGCACGGCGCTAGCCGCAGGCCAGTCGCTGGGTACCGCTTTGCCTCCGCTGCCCGACGCTAGCGCGTTGCGGCTCACATTTTGAAGACGCACTCGCATGACTTTGCAATCTCCGGAGGCAGCCTCCTCGCCGCTAGCACTCTCCAATCCATATTGACTCGCAGACGTGATTGGCACAAATTTGCACGTTCAACGACCCGGCTGCCTTTTATCCCTAGTGCAAATGGAGGTGCACATTATGAAACGAGATCTCGACCTAGCGCGGCAATTGCTGCTGGACATTGAAAACCGTGGTGCCGACTGTTCGGTAAGCGTGCTGCGATCTGAGCCAGAGCAACATACCGAGGAACGTGTTCGCTATCATCTACGGCTATTGATCGATGCCGACCTGCTGAAAGAAATCGATCGCACGAGCTCAGGCATTCCCTGCGTCAGGCTTACCCACGAGGGACACGAGCTGCTAGAGCTTGCCCGTAACGAATCTCGCTGGCGCGAGGCAAAATGGACCTGCCAGGATCGCATCGGCGGGTTGTCCCTTTCGGTCATTCGCGGCATCCTGCTGCGTTGGGCCCTTGGCAGTACTCACCGCTCGCCTCGACCGCGTCGGGTGGTCGCTTCGCGACCTGCACGATACGAACCCGAAACGATTCTCGAGCGGCCCGCCTATCGAGTGGAATCCCATAGTTTGGAAGCCCACCCTTTAGAGAATCGTTCTTATTGGGAGGAAGATGACGTGCGTTATGTCCGTGTGCGAGCTGAGAACGGCGAGTATCGCGAGCTCTCGGCAGACGAGTTTTCAGCACGTAGGGGCATCGACCTCGACGGCGACGGGGTTGCCGACTTGGCGTACGAATCGTCGCTGCCGGCTTATTTGATTTAGAACGAGTGCTTCGTCCACCGGGACGGTGGGGCTCTATTGCCCCGCCGTTCCCGTGGGAGCGCCGGAAGAGGTTCCCGTCATGCGTCCATCGAAACCCCGCTTTCAGTCCGTAGTGGCTGCTGGCCTGCTCCTGCTTGCTACGACCATGACGGCAGCCGAGGGGCCCGACACTTCGCTAATCGCCGATTCGGAGGTGCCCTCCCAGGAATCCGTGGCCGACGAGATTTTAGAAATTCGGCAGCACCTGGGCGGCTCGATTGTTTCTGACCGTCAGTCGCTGCAGGAGTTTCCTCCTCCGAGCGTCGAGGTGGTCGAAGCTACCGATTTACCCGACGTGGTAGTCCAGTTCTGCTCCGAGCTTTCAGGAAGCCAAACAACACAAAAACCAGCAAATCCCGAGGGGAAATCCGTAAAATCGCTCCGCGACGCGGCCTGGAGACTCGACCAGTCGGCCGAGAGGTTGGAGCGATCGGAACTCTATAAGCAGGCCGACGCGCTAAGAAATCTTGCCCAACAATTCCGCCTCGACGCCCGAGCTATTCGCGCTCCGTCGGGAAAATAAGATGTGTTTCGAGCCACGAAACGGCTCTCGGGCTGCCAACCATTCGTTGACATTTGGCCCCTTCGTCATTAGCCTAGCAGTTGGGCGACGGACCAGAGAGGATGCGCAACTTCTCTCTGGCGATGTCTCTTTGGCGATAGAGACTTCCGGCTGATAATCAACCATGGCAACAGAGAAGAAGCACTTATGGCCGACTTCGGTGACTATCTGATCAAGAAGGGCATTCTCGGCCCCGAACAGCTTCAAGAAGCAGAAACTGTCGCGACCTCGCGGAAGCTGAAGCTCCAAGATGCCATCGTGCAATTGGGCTACGCCACGGCCGAGCAGGTGATGCGTGTCTTGGCCGAGCAACACGACTACGAATATTTCGATCTCGACAACGTGCCGATTCCGCCCGCGGTGGTCGAATTGGTTCCCGAATCGGTCGCCCGCGAGAACTCGGTCATTCCGTTTTCCGAAGAAGATGGCAAACTCAAAATCGTCGTTAGCGATCCACTCGACTTCGAGACCTTCGATAAACTGAAATTCATCTTGAACCGCGAAGTCGAAATCGGCCTCGCGACCAAGGAGCAAATCAACGAGGCGATCAACCGCAACTACGGCCAGATGGACGGTGAAAGTGCCGACTCGATGTTGCAGGAATTCACCGACACGGCGATCGACTTCACCGAGACCGAAGACGATGCCGACAGCGACGACGATGCCGTCGTCGACGAAAACAGTGCCCCGGTCGTACGTCTCGTTCAATTGATGATTACCGAGGCCGTTCAGCTACGCGCCTCGGATATTCATCTCGAACCCTTTGAAAAAACGGTGCGAATTCGCTATCGCATCGATGGCATCTTGGTGGAAAGAGACAGCCCCCCTCGCCGTTTGCTTAGTGCATTGCTCTCGCGCATCAAAATTTTGGCAAAGATGGATATTGCCGAACGACGGCGTACGCAGGATGGCCGAATCAAAATTACTGCCGGCGGCAAAGAGATCGACTTGCGGGTGAGCATGTTGCCGACTTCGCACGGGCAATCGTGCGTGATGCGGCTGCTGGATAAGGACAACATTCGCGTCGGCGTCCGGCAACTGGGACTTAGCGAGAGGGATTTCAAGGTCTTTCGCGGTCTGACTCGCCGGCCCAACGGCATTGTGCTCGTGACCGGCCCGACCGGCTCGGGCAAGACGACCACGCTCTACGCCGCCCTGAACGAACTGAACCGCCCCGACCGAAAGATCATCACGGCCGAAGACCCGGTCGAATACTATCTGCCAGGAATCAACCAGGTCGAGGTCCGCCACAAAATCGGGCTCGATTTCGCACTGATTATTCGGTCGATGTTGCGGCAAGCGCCCAATGTGATCTTGGTCGGCGAAATGCGTGACTACGAAACGGCCTCGATGGGTATCCAGGC
>JAADIN010000193.1 GCA_013151315.1 Planctomycetota bacterium
AATCGTGACGGAGCCAACTTCCGTAAATTTGATCGCGTTTCCCACGAGATTCACAATAATTTGGCGTAGCCGCGTAGGGTCCGAGACAATCCGTTCGGGGATGAGGCCGTCGTACTCGACCCTCAGATCAATCCTCTTGCCATCAGCTCGGGTCTTCATCAGCGAGATGACTTCTTCGGCGATCTCGGTCGGGTAGGTCTCGATCAGTTCAACGCTCATCTTTCCTACTTCGATTTTCGACATATCAAGAATGTCGTTGATGATCGTCAGCAGGTGGTTCGCGTTGCGGCGGATCGTGTTGATCATATCGACGCGACTTTTCGGCGCTTGGGAGAGATCCCCATCCTCGAAGAGCAAGTCGACGTAGCCAAGAATCGCCGTCATGGGCGTGCGGATCTCGTGGCTCATGTTCGCGAGGAACTCGCTTTTGGCCATGTTGGCCGCTACGGCATCGCCTGCCATGCTATTGGCGTAGGCCGTTTGTTCAAACAAATCGTTGCTCATCTCCTCTAAGGAAATGCGAGATTCTTCCAGGCGATGGAACAGACGATAAAATTCGATCAAGAGACCGGCCAACACTAGAGCATAGCTAAGCATCTTCATTGTCAGGAATATACGCGAAGCATCCCAGTCCCACGGGATCAACGATTCAGGCGGCGACGCGATAGGGCCCAGCAGACGACTCGTGGCCAGCGCATGAAACCCATCGAGAAAGGCGGCGCCGAAAAAACCCACCGCTAAGAATAGGTACCAACGATTCTTTTCCGAATGGAAGCGAACAAAAGCCAAGATGCCGACCAGCGCTGCCAAAAGCGTCGCGACAACTTCCATAATCGGGTGCGAGTCGCGGCTTCCTTGCCAGTCAAGAAGCTGCAACGCGATCACGGTGAATAGGAGCAATCCCGTGTAGAGTTTTGCCTTGGGCGGCTCGTGGTTCACTTTTAATGCCATGGTTTTTCCTGCTGTTTTGTGGTTTAGCGACGAGCTTTCTAATTAGCCGTTTTGGCGCTAGCCACGGTTGTCGCGACTAGAACCGTGGCTAGCGCCAAAACGGCTAATATAAAAGTGGCCCTGTCCAGTTAGAGGCTCGCGGCTTCAACGGTCTGTTGATTGCCGGACTTGCGTAGATTGAGCTCGTCAAGGGAACTCCACCAACGGTCGATTTTCTCGAACGCGGCGTCGATTGCCGTGGTCAGCGGCTGAATATCGGTGATGGGCTTGAACACACACGCTTCGGCCCCCCATCGCATCGATTGCAGCACGGTGGTCATCGATACCAAGCCGGTAAGCATAATCACTTGGATGCCCCCATCGTGACGTTTGATGTCTTCCAAGAGCGTCAGCCCGTCAATGTCGGGCATGTCGATGTCGAGCAAGACCAGTCGAGCACCCGTTGTGATCAGTTCTCGCGAAGTCTGCTTCGGATCGTCGAGACTGCGAACGTCGTATCCGCTCAAGCTCAGTTTTTTGGAGACAATTTTGAGCAGGCTTGGATCGTCGTCAATGTGCAAAATAGTTCGGTTACGTTCCATGGTTTGGTTCCCCTTCTTTCGATAGGTTTCTGGAATACTCTTACGCGGTTACTCGAGAAGACTAGTTTCCTTTTTCTGGGTAGGGAAACTCGGAAAGGCATTTCTCGGCGAGTAAAAATTCAGTCCAGGGGGGAAGGGGCCAATCCCGCAGATCTCCTTAACGGGTTCACCCCTAAGCAGGGAAGTCCTACGTCGAATGTCAACGAATTGGTTTGACTGAGTTGATCTGGCGTCGTACACAATCGAAGACAAAACAAAAACTACTTTGATGAGGACGAGAAGACATGGCTACCGACATCCTAGCCGCACCACTGCAAGCACAGCTGCAAGCACAACCGCAGGCACTGCGTAACTCCAAGGCTGAAGGAACGCAGCAGCTAGTCAGCTTCCGACTAGCTCAGGAAGAATATGGAATCGAGATCACCAAGGTCCAAGAGATCATTCTCATGGGCCAGATCACGCGGATTCCACAGACTCCTCGATTTATCAAGGGACTGATCAACCTCCGCAGCACGGTCATTCCGATCGTCGACTTGCGAACTCGCTTCGGCTTGCCCGACCAACAGGCAGGCGACGAGACTCGCATCATGGTTGTCAACGTGGTCGGGAAGACGCTTGGAATCATCGTTGATGCCGTCAGCGAAGTGCTGCGTATTTCGCCCAATCAGATATCTCCTCCGCCGCCAACGGTTGCCGGCTTGGGCAAGGAATATCTCACCGGCCTGATCAAGCTTGAGAATCGCCTGCTGATCTTGTTGGATATCGACCGAATCCTAGGCGAGGAAGGCGACACGGCAGTCAAGGCAATGACTTGCTAGTTAGCTAACAACAAAAACTACAACTTCAACATCAAGGGTAAGGAAATATCATGGCCACAGCAGAAATGTTAGACGTATCTACCGATTCGGAGCTTCAAAGCGAGTTGGAATCTATCAGAGCAGAGTTGGTTCTTAGCCAGGCGATGAATGAAAATTCGCCGATTAATATTTTGCTAGCCAACACCGATTTGGAAATTATCTATGTCAATCCAGCCAGCGAAAAAACGCTCAAATCAATCGAGCATCTGCTGCCAGTAAAGGCAAGCGAGATTCATGGTCAGAGTATTGATATCTTTCACCGTGACCCGTCTCATCAGCGTCGCCTTCTGAGCGATGATAAAAACCTTCCGCATCGCGCGGTAATTTCTGTAGGAGACGAGAAGCTCGATCTTCTGGTGAGCGCAATCTATGACGCCGAGGGGACTTATCTTGGTCCGATGGTTACCTGGGAAATCGTCACGAAAAAGATTGAAATGGAGGAGAAGAACGTCGACTATTCGGGGCAGATCAAAGCCATCGGCAAGGCGCTGGCGGTGATCGAATTCAACATGGACGGCACCATCATCACGGCCAACGAGAATTTCCTAGATACCTTGGGGTATTCGATTGAAGAAGTTCAGGGGAGGCATCACAGCATGTTTGTCGATGTCGAGTTCAAGCAAAGTGCCGAGTACCACGAATTTTGGGCCAAGCTCAATCGAGGTGAGTACGAATCCAAAGAATACAAACGTGTCGGCAAGGGGGGCAAAGAAGTCTGGATTCAGGCATCCTACAACCCCATCATGGACCTGAGCGGAAAACCGTTCAAGGTAGTCAAATACGCCACGGATGTCACGAAGGAGATGCTTGCCAAGGTGGAACTCCGTCGCAAGGTCGACGAACTACTCATGGTAGTCAACGCAGCAGCCGGGGGCGATCTGACCAAAGAGGTAACCGTCACGGGCGACGATGCAGTAGGCGAATTGGCCGGTGGCCTGGCAAAGATGATTGCCGATCTGCGCGAGATCATTGGCCAAGTGGTCGAAGGAGCTGCTCAGTTTACCGAGGGTTCACGTGTGATTGCCGAGAGTGCTCAGACCTTGGCCCATGGCTCGCAAACGCAAAGCGCGTCGGTCGAAGAGATGAGTGCTTCGATCGAGGAATTAACGCGCAGCATCGAAGCGGTGAAAGACAACGCTAGCGAAGCCAATACGGTTGCTAAGGAGACGAGCGAATTGGCCGAAGAGGGAGGGTCTGCCGTCCAGAAATCAGTGGAGGCGATGGATCTCATCAAAACCTCTTCCGAGCAGATCAGCGAAATCATTCAAGTGATCTCAGAAATCGCGAGCCAAACCAACTTGCTCGCCTTGAACGCGGCGATCGAAGCCGCCCGAGCTGGTGAGCACGGTTTGGGATTTGCCGTCGTGGCCGACGAAGTGCGCAAACTGGCCGAACGGTCGAGCGAAGCAGCCAAGGAAATTTCTTCGTTGATTAAAGAATCAACACAGCGAGTTGAAGATGGAGCGACCTTGAGCGAGCAGACTGGGGCTGCCTTGGAAAAAATCATCCAGGGCGTCGAAGGTACGGCAAACAAGATTGCCGAAATCGCCGATGCCACGGTCGAACAAGCGGCCAACGCGACCGAAGTAGCCAACGCGATCCAATCGATCTCGGCGGTTACTGAAGAGTCGGCCGCAGGCAGCGAAGAGCTCGCTTCCAGCAGCGAAGAGTTAGGTGCCCAGGCCGCAGGCATGAGCGAGTTGGTCTCGAAGTTCAAGATCAGCAACGCATAGAAGTAGCTCCCAGCAACCCTCAGCCCTCAACCCCCGACTCTCAGCATGACCGTTTCTACTGCCCCTGATTTATTGACCGATGCCCAGTTGGCAGACTACGCCAAACTGATCCTCAAGGTGACCGGGATCCGGGTGTCGCCTCAGAAAAAGATGCTGCTGTCGAATCGAATTCGCCGGCGATTGAAAGCGACAGACATCGAATCGTTTGGCGATTATTACCAACAGCTTTGCAAGCTGAGCGTCGACGATCACGAATGGGATATGTTTCTTCAAGAAATTACGACGCACGAGACCTATCTGTTCCGCGACGAGGTCCATTGGGACTGGTTTCGTGATTCGTTTCTTCCCGAGATCTCCTTGGCAGCGATCCAAGGCAAGCGGAAGAAAGAACTTCGGATTTGGTCTGCCGCTTGCAGCACGGGAGACGAAGCCTGCACGATCGCGTGTTGCATCGCCGACCGTTTGCAGAATAGTGCGAAATGGAAGATCGAAATTCTGGGAACCGACATTGGCGTCGACGCGGTCAAAAAGGCCAGCGAGTCCCTGTTTGGCGAGCGCGCGATGCGGCTAGTACCCGAAAACTACCGCTCTCGTTTCTTTAAGCGACAAGATCAAGACGATTTATGGGCCGCCAACCCCGAGCTGAAACATTGGATGAAATTCCGCCAACACAATTTGCTTGATCGACTCATGGTATCGCCTTTCGACCTGATCTTTTTGAAAAACGTCTTGATCTATTTCGATCCCGACGCAAAAAAGACAACCGCTGCCCACCTCTGTCGCCTCCTGAAGCCGGGCGGGATCCTAGTTACCAGTGCCGCAGAAAATGTCTCCGAGCACCTCACCAGCCTCCAGCGATTAGCCCCCTGGAGACACCGCAACCCCGAGGCTCCAAACACTCGAGATGCCAAAAAGGGAGGCACACGATGAGCGATTGCTCTGCTACGGATGATAGTCTTGCAGCCGAGGATGGATTGCTGGACGAGATGTTGGGGGACTTTCTTGACGAGTCGGACGAGATTGTTAGCTCGCTCAACGAGAACTTACTCAAGCTCGACGAGTGGGTCCACTCCTTAAACGAAGGCGATTCTGCCCATTGCGATGACGATTTGATGAACGAGATGTTCCGAGGAGCTCACAGTCTCAAAGGGCTGTCGGGAATGCTCGGGCTGGACAATATCAACACGCTCACCCACAAAGTCGAGAACATTTTTGACGCCGCACGGAACGATCAATTGACGCTCAACGGCGAGGTCGTGGAACTGATATTTCAATCGATCGACAAGTTGACCGGCATGATTGACGGCCTCAAGGATTCCAGCTCCTCGCCAGTCGACTGCAAGCAGGTGTTGGGCAAGATCGAAGAGGTGCTCCAGGGTGCTGATGCCGAACATGTCCAAGTCTCGGCAGCCGATACCGAGCAAGCCTTTGCCAAAATGCAAGAGGAGGCTGCTGCTGCAGCCGAGCCACCTGCTGCAACCGCCATCCCTTCCAAGAAACCGGAAGAAGTGCCCGATCACTTTGCAGACATTGTCGACGAAACGGAAGTCTCGCCCAAGTACCTCGCCATTTTCCTCGACGAGTCGGAAGAAGCACTCGATGTGATCGACGAGTTGCTGATGGAAAAAGTGTCGGTCAAGAGTACCGAATCGCTGATGATTCAATGTCACAAAATCAAGGGGTCGGCCGCTTCCTTAGGTCTGCGACGAGCCACCAAGCTGGCCCATTTCATGGAAGACCTGCTCCAAGAGTTGCTCCAAGCCAAGCGGGATCTGACTGACGAGATGACCGAAGCCATGCTCCGCTGCACCGAGGCGTTGCGTGACTATGTAAGCAGCTTGAGAAGCGGCGAGACCCAGACGTCAAATTTCCATGAAGCTTACGACTCCTTGGTGGTTTCCCAATTGGCACCCGACGAAAATCCGCCCGAGAAGCAAGCGGATACTGAAGAGCATACTAAAGAGCATACTGAGGTTGAGCCGATGAGCGACGCGCGTCGCAAAGAAGTCGCCGCCTCGGCTCCGCATGGGGGTTTGAATTGGGTCGTTCAAGTTGCTCTCGAACCCGACCTCCCCTTGCCGGGCCTCAAGGCCAGCTTGATTCACGACCGCTTATGCGACTTGGGTTCCGTATTTTACTGCGACCCTCCCGATTCGGAGCTTCAAGATCTGGCCACACTCAATAATTTGACTCTGGGCATCACCACCGAGGAGGACCAGGAAACGATTCACAAAAAACTTCAGATGGCAGGGATTGCGTCGCTACGGTGCGAGACGCTGCAAGCCGCCGAGCTCCCTTCGCCAGCGGATTCGCCGGCACCAGTCGAGGAAGTAAATCCATCGCTGCCGGAGCCGGCGCCAACTCAGCCAGAAAAATCTCCTGTCACGGAGAAGACCAAAAAACCGGTGGAAACCCTACGTGTCGATATCGAACGGCTCGATCACCTGATGAACTTGGCTGGTCAGCTCGTTATCAACAAGGCCCGCTTCTCGCAAATTGGTCAAGGGCTGAAAAGACTCACCAAGAGCAAACAAGCAAGTCATTCGCTCGCCAATGTCTTCGGGATTGTTGGCCGAATGTCGCAGGAACTAGAAGAGAAGCACGACGACTGTAGTCAGCCGTTAGACCTCGCTAGCCTTCGAAGTCAGAATCGCCGGATGCGCTCCGACCTCGAACTGATTCAGCGCGAAATGGAGCAGTTTTCTCAAGCCCGCATCATGATTAACGATCTGAACGAGGCAGTTCACCAGTTGGACCGTGTCACCGAGGGGATCCAAAAGACGATCATGGATACGCGCATGGTGGCCATCGGACCCCTGTTCCGCCGCTTCAAACGCGTGATTCGCGACATTACCCGAAGCAACGGCAAGGACATCCATCTCGACATCCGTGGCGAGAATACCGAACTCGACAAGCGGATGATCGACGAATTGGGCGATCCGTTGATTCATATGATCCGCAATTGCGTCGACCATGGAATCGAGTCGCCCGAGGACCGCGAGGCAGCGGGCAAACCGCGCCAGGGAACCGTCACGCTCGACGCCTTTCACCGTGGCAACAGTATTTTGATTGAAATCCGTGACGACGGCAAAGGTCTCGATGCGGAGAAAATTCGCCAGAAAGCCATCGACAAGGGGCTCCTCTCCGCTGCCGACGCCGAGAAACTCACGACTCACCAAGTCTTCCAATTGATTTGGGAACCCGGACTCAGCACGGCCGAGAAAGTGACCGAGGTTTCTGGCCGCGGCATGGGAATGGACATCGTCCGTACCAAGATCGAGGAAATCAGCGGAGCGGTAGAGCTCAATAGCCAAGTTGGCGAAGGAACCACGATCACGATCAAACTCCCGCTCACGCTCGCCATTTTGCCGAGTCTGTTGGTCGAGATCGAAGGCGATGTGATCGCCATGCCGGTGGAATCGGTTTCAGAAATCGTGCGCATCAACGAGGAGGACCTTTCCACCGTCCACGGCATGAAAACGGCGAGCGTTCGCGACCGAATTGTCTCGGTGACGAGCCTCGCAGAACTCTTTTGTTGGAACCAACCTCCGCGGCTCCACCGCGACGTCGAGAGTGAGGAGCAGTCGCTTGTCATCCTCGGGTCCGACGGAGTCGAAGTGGGGCTGATCGCAGACCGGCTTCTGGGAGAAGAAGACATTGTTATCAAATCGTTGGCTGAAAATTACCGTAACGTAGAAGGCATCGCCGGAGCCAGTATTTTGGGCGATGGAAGAGTTTCACTCATTCTCGATGTCGGGGTGTTGCTCGAAATGTCTGCGCATCAAAACCCACCAGGAAAATCACTCAAGGAGACCCTATCATGAAGGAAGTTAGCGTAATCGATATCCAAAAGCCTTCCATGGACCAGTTGTTTTCTGCTGCCACCGAGGATGCCTCGAAGGCCATGTGCCGATGGACCAACGGAAAAATCACTCTATCGCTCGAAGAGGTCGTCGAAGTCACCCTCGAAGAAGTGTCGCAAGAAATGGAGATCGGCGAAGAGCTACTCACGATGGTCGTGCATTGCCTCGAAGGCGAGCTCGGAGGGCAACTGATTCTCACGTTCGACGAACAGAATGGTCGGCAGCTTGCTGCCTCGCTGTTGGGACGCGAAGTGGGCACCGATTCCGAGTGGAGCGCTCTCGAGCAGTCGGCCCTCTGCGAAACCGGAAACATCCTCTCGGGTGCCTACATGAAAGTGCTTACCGAGGCCATTGATGCCAAGCTCGTGCCCTCGGCCCCCTATTTCATGCAGGATTACGGAGCCAGTATCCTCCACCAAGCGGTCGCCGCGCAAGCCATGTTCAGCGACCGAGTGCTCATTTGTCGCACCAATTTCCAACGTGAGGGCGAGTCGTTGAAGTGGAACGTCTTCTTCGTGCCTACTGAAGACCTCTTGGAAAAAATTGAACACACCGTCAACGCATCAGAGTAAAACGACTCTCCGAGTCGTTTACTTAGCTGAAAACCATACGACTCGGAAAGTCGTGTCCCACTGGAGATTATCAATGACCGCCACCCTTCTCGCCGACAGAAAAACGATTCCTTCGGCAGGCATGTCGGAAATCATTTTCACCACCAAGCTCGATCAGGCTTGTTGTATCGTCGGCTCCTGCATTGCACTCACCCTCTATCATTCCCGATTGGGAAAAGGGGCGCTGGCACACATTGTGCTTCCAAGATCGGTCGATCGAACCGGGCCCCCTGGCAAGTTCGCCGATACGGCGATCCCCTACATGGTCGATATGTTGGCTGCCGAAGGGGCCAATCAAGCCGGCTTGGTCGCCAAAATCTGCGGCGGGGCTTCGATGTTTGGGACTGGGGGCCCGATCAAGATCGGAGTTCAAAACGCCGAGGCCGTCAAAAGGCTTCTTGGAGAGCTCGGCATTCCGATCGTGGGCGAAGATCTCGCAGGTCCCAAGGGCCGACGTGTGGTGTTCGACAGCCAAACGGGCGAGATGGCCGTCGAAATCGTGGGGCAGCCGGCTACAACTTTGTAATTTCATCAACCCGAAAAGATTTTTTACACAATCGAGGCACAAAAATGTCGAAAACGCTACTTGTTACCGATGACGCGATGATCATGCGCGAAATAATCAAAGACGCAGCTCAAGAGTCGGGTTGGACGATTGCCGGAGAGGCTGTCAACGGCCAAGAAGCCGTCGAACGTCATGCCGAATGCCAGCCCGATGTCATGACCTTAGACCTGGTGATGCCGGAATATGACGGACTCCACGCGCTGCGGAATATCATGAAAAAGAATCCCGACGCGAAGGTGCTGATTGTTAGCGCACTAGACCAGCAACATGTGTTAAAAGAAGCATTGGAACTCGGCGCGTCGGATTTCATCGTCAAACCGTTTGAAAAAGATCGCATAGTCAGCGCACTCGAGTCCTTGCTGAGCACGTGCTAGATCGAAATTCGTGCTTGCAAATTGGGCTTCGTCGAGCGGCGAAGTCCTATTAGAATCTACACTCCGTTGGAAACTGGGGTAGCCCACCAAGTCCATGGTTTCATTTTGATTACTTGTTGCCGTAGAACCCTGTTTTGTAGTCTTCCTCCGTCGTGTCGTTGTTCCGTTGTGGTTCAACCTAGTGCTGTAGTAGAATCAAGTTATGGAATATCCAGGTTTCGACGGTTTTCTCGGCAATCGCGCTTCCTTCATGCTCGACGTCGTATTTTTGGCGATGTTTGTCGTCGTGCCCGTGATGGGATGGAGCATCTACCAGGTCAAATGCCGCCAACGCTATCTTTTGCACAAGCGAGTGCAACTCTCGATTGGGCTGGTCCTGCTGATTGCCGTTACGCTGTTTGAGATCGATATCCGAGTGAACGGCTGGCGTGAGCGCGCTGCTGCTTCGCCCTATTACAGCGAAATCTGGTCCGTAGGGCTCGTCAACTGGTCGCTCTGGATTCACCTGATCTTCGCAATTTCCTCGACCGTGTTATGGATATTCGTCATCGTTCAAGCGTTGCGAAAATTCCCTTCTCCGCCCGTGCCAAACGAGTACGGCCCTCGGCACAAATTCTGGGGCATGCTTGCCGCGGTCGACCTCACGATGACGGCTCTGACCGGCTGGATTTTCTATTGGCTCGCCTTCGTTGCCACGGTCGGCTAACGCTGATTGCCAATCCGGTAAGCGTTTCTGTTCAAACCGGTGTAAACCAATCCCTCTTGGTTTTTTCACCCTAAAAGAACGGCGGCCCATCCCGCAAACGGTAAGAAACGATTGACCAAGGTTCTGATGCGGTCGAAAGAGCTAGTAGCGAGCCGGCTCGTCCCCGAGCCCGAATGCTTCAGATTCCAAGGTATTACTCGATGGCAGAAAAAAACATACGCGTTTTGGTGGTCGACGATTCGGCGGTTATTCGTGAAATGCTTGCTGACTCGATTACTGAGGCCAACGGGGTCGAGCTCGCAGCCACGGCCAGCGGAGGCAGAGAAGCTCTGGCCCTCTTCGAGCAGCATCACCCGGATGTCGTTACACTCGACATCCAGATGCCTGGAATGAACGGGCTCGAAACGCTGGAAGAAATTTTGAAACGGGCTCCGACGCCAGTCGTTATGGTCAGTGCCTTGGCCCAAAGAGCGGCAGACATCACGCTTCAAGCACTTGATCTTGGGGCACTCGACTATGTGGCCAAGTCGGATAATGTGCATGCCGGCGGAGATGACTGGCGCGAGGTGCTATTGCGTAAGATACGCACCGTGGCATGCACGGATGTACGACGCGTGTTGCAAATTCGAGCAGACCGCAAGAAACAGACAGCAGCCCGATGCGAGCAGCCAGGATTTCCTGCCGCGGCCGCAGGCAGCTCGATCGGCGATTTCGAGGGCACTTGCATTGCTCTCGGAATTTCGACAGGCGGGCCTCCCGCTTTGAATAGCCTGTTTGGCTCTTTACGCCCTCCCCTGCCGCCGATGGTTGTCGTCCAGCATATGCCTGGGGCATTCACGGCTCCCTTTGCTGCGCGGCTTGATTCGGTTTCGGCGTTGTCAATCAAGCAGGCCGAGACGGGCGACGTGCTGCAGCCGAATCTTGTTCTGGTCGCCCCCGGGGGGCTGCATCTTCATTTGAAACGTCAAGGATCTCAAGTCGTCGTAAAAATCCGCGAAGGAGAGCCGGTCAGCAGCCACAAGCCTTCGGTCGACGTCATGATGCGAGACGCTGCGGAAGTGTTTGGCTCGCACTGCCTAGGCGTGATCATGACTGGCATGGGGCATGATGGTGCCGCCGGATGTGGTGCCATTCGCGCGGCGGGTGGCTATGTCTTGGGGCAGGATCAGGCGAGCTCCGATGTCTATGGAATGAACAAGGTGGCCTTTGTTGAAGGGAACGTCGATGGCCAGTTTTCATTGGACGAGTTAGCCGTGGCCATTCCACGACAGTGCAGGAGAAGGTTTCGGTTGAAGCAGAAGAAAGCCCGACAGACGATCCGTCTCTGACCGTCCTGTGACGACTTTTTCGATTGCCCCGTCCGGGAAATGAAGGGTTCGCCCCTAGCCTAATGTCTTGGAGGGCTGCAAAGAACTCTAGGTAATGTAGGGTTCTAGTGCGATCTCAAGTTTCAATTTTGAGGTGAGCCGCACGGCGCTAGCCGCGGGTTGCGAGGTGTAACGGCATGCCCTCCACTGTCCGACGCTGCCCGACGCTAGCGCGTTGCGGCTCACATCAGCCAATTCTTTAGGGAGACCATTTCATGTCCAAGACAAAGCAATCTTCGACCTTGCTTTTGGTGGACGACGATCCTAGCATCGTTCGCCTTCTGTCCACGGTTCTTGAGAGAGAGTACGGCGATGAAATCACGATCGAATCGCTGACCGACCCTTTGGAAGCGCGCGCAAGAATTATAGAGGGTGGCGTCGACATCTTGGTGACCGACCTGGAGATGCCGGGTATCGATGGACTCGAGCTATTACGATGCGCAAAGCAGCGAAGCGCCTGTACCCAGGTTTTGTTTTTCACAGGCCATTCGTCCCGCGAGGCGCTCCTCGAAGCACTTGAATTGGGGGCGACCGACTATCTGATCAAACCGGTAGATCAAGGGCAGTTGCTCGAATTGATCAGCCAAGCGTTGGGTCGCCAGCGAAGATGGAATTTGGCGCTGGCTGAAACCTGGCGGCAGCGACGAAAATCAACCGTTCACGAGTCTTAATCGAGAGAAAAACATGACATCCGCGATCGATGAAAAAACGTCCCTCTATTCCACGCTAGGAGCCGATCCCGATTTGGGAGAACTGGTGGAAATGTATGTCGACGAGATGCCCGAACGTATCGCTTTGCTTGAACAAGCTTTTTCGAGTGGCGACCGGGAATCGCTACAGCGAGCCGCTCATCAACTCAAGGGAGCCGGCGAAAGCTACGGCTTCAGCCAACTGACGCCCTTGGCGGCGGCTGTCGAGTATTCGGCCCGTGATGGCGATCCGGAAGAGGCAATTCGAAAGTCGCTCGAAGAACTGGTCGACGTATGCAAGCGAGTCCGTTCCGGAGAACCGGAATAAAGTAATTTTTACACGCTAGCAGGGTAGTTTTTGCAAAGCCCTGCTCTGCCCCGTTTGGTTTTCCAAATTCCTATCGCGACGACACCACCTGTTTTTTTGAGGGTGAACATGGTTGCCGAGGAACCCGTTTTGGGCCGAGCTCCGATAACCGACTTTTGGCATCCAGTTTGCTTTTGGTTGCATCGGTAGAAGAGAGTTGCGGCGAATCGAGTGGCACGGACCCGCGGGCAGGCCCGTGCCAGACGCTCATTCGTTTGCCGAGACCGCCCGAGTGCTTTGACAATTCCTCAATAGAGAGCTGACAAAGCCCTAGTGCTTTGACAATTCCTCAATAGAGAGCTGACAAAGCCCTAGTTGAAGAGTCTCCCCCTCCTGAGGGCCGACGAGGTACCCGCACCTCGTCGGCCCTTTTTTTGTAGATTAGACTAGGCCTTGTCTCAAAACCTGGATTGCGTTGTGATGTGAGCCGCAGGCGCTAGCCTCGGGTGCCTTGGTGTCGTCGGTTTTTAGCAATTCACCCGACGCTAGCGCGTTGCGGCTCACGTTTTGATTGAGACAAAGCTTAGGAGCTAGTTCCAAGATCACCAAGCAGAAAGAAAAAATGCCCAGTCAATTCAAGCAACTCGATCCTCCACAGCGAGTCCTCTTAGGCCCTGGCCCCAGCGACGTGCCTGCTCGCGTGCTTCAAGCCTTGGCAGCCCCTACGGTTGGCCACCTCGACCCGAGCTACTTGGCGATCATGGACGAAACGCGGCAGATGCTCCGCGGTGTCTTCCAAACAAAAAACGAACTCACGCTGGCCGTCTCGGGAACGGGCAGCGCCGGCATGGAAGCGTGCGTGGTGAACCTCATTGAGCCGGGCAACGTGCTGCTGCTCGCAGCATTGGAGTCAATCTTGAGCGACGAAGATGCCGCGATCACTCGCGGTGCTGCTCTCCAGGCTGCCAGTGGGGTCGCCAGCAAAGAAGGCAACTAGCGAACGAGTCCAATCAAATCGTGCCCAGATCGAGGCGAGGCAAGCCAACATCCCGTTGACCACCCATTGCCCCAGGCCATCGAACGAGCCGAATTGCCAAAGCAACCCGTTGGGAGGCAGCAGGCCAATCGCGAGGCACCAACACGCCACGACCACCGCACAGCGGCGAATCGAGTCGGTGCTGTCGGTCGTAGGAGAGGCCTCGGTCGTCGTGGAAGTCATGGTCGTAGAAGCCATGGCAGCAGTCCTTTCCGCTAGTATCGATTCGATCCATCCCTCAAGAACATTTCTACGCACGGCAATCCACACGGTTCAAATTTTTTTGGTTTCATCGCAAAGCCTTTTTTTGGTACGCTATGACAACCGCTCCAATTCACAATTCTTTTCCTCTGCTAGCTTCAAAAAATCCCGTGGAAAACGACCCTTCGGAATGCGAAACCTTGTCAGAAGCCGAGCACCTGCTGGTAGAAATGAAGCAGCTCTGGACCGAGTCGGACGAAATCTGGGAACGCTGCCGCAATCAGCTCGAATTCGGTAGTTTTGTCTCGGCCGACTACTTGGCAATCTACCGCGAACTGATCCAGCTCCGGGGCCAGGTCGAAACGGTGCTCGAATGGGGATCCGGCCTGGGCGTGGTCACGATCATGGCAAGCCGACTCGGCTTTGATGCTTACGGTATCGAGGTCGAGCCGGTGTTAGTCGAGCGGAGCCTCGAGCTGGCCGAGAAATATGGCCCCGACGCCCAGTTTGCCACGGGTAGTTTTATTCCCGACGAGTACGAGTGGAACAGCGAGATTACGAGCGATTCGACGCGGACCGATCATGATTCGCGGGCCGCGTATGACGAGCTCGACATGGAGCTTCGCGATTTCGATTTAATTTACGCCTACCCTTGGCCCGACGAGCACGG
>JAADIN010000064.1 GCA_013151315.1 Planctomycetota bacterium
TCGAATCAAACATTCCCGTCGCAAGTGCCTCGGGAGTCCTCGCCCGCCAAGTCGCCGACCACACCCTGGCCCTGCTTGCCGGCATGTTGCGCGACCTACCCACCTTCTTTCGCGCCCAACAAAAACGAGAATTTATCCGCCGACCCACGCGCGACCTGCATGGCGCGCGCATCGGCATTGTCGGCCTAGGCGGCAACGGCCACCGCCTAGCGCGCGTACTCAAGGCGTTTGAAACCACGATCCTCGCCACCGATTGGTACCCCGACGAGAAACCCGACTACGTCGACGAACTTCTCCCCGCCGACGCACTCGACAAAATGCTGCCCCGAGTCGACGTGCTAATTCTCGCCGCTCCGCTCAACCAGCACACCCGAGGAATGATCGACGCCCGTCGCTTGCAACTCTTGCCGCCCGAAGCCGTGCTAATCAACGTCGCCCGCGGCCCGCTGGTCGTCGAAAGCGACCTCATAAAAGTCCTCCAGTCGGGCCACCTTTGGGGAGCGGGCCTCGATGTCACCGAAGAAGAGCCGCTAGCACCAGAGAGTCCCTTATGGGAACTGCCCAACGTGATTATCACCCCCCATGTGGCCGGCCAACGGGCCAGCCGCATCGACGACATGACCAAGCTATTCTGCGAAAACTTGCGGTTATTCCAAAAACAAAAATCGCTCATCAACCGCGTCGACAAACGCCTAGGATTCCCCGAGCCGAGTGCAATGCGCAATTTGTGAAATTTGGCAAAGCCGCGGGATTGCAATCCCGCGGCCTTCTCGCCACAAATCGCTTGCGGTTTCGCCGAATCCCCCAACAATTCGAGTTGGCCTCTCCTTAGCTGGGCGGGTATAATCTGCCGGTACACTCGCAAGACGCCCAGCCCCCCACCCCACGCACCCACCTCCTGGCCTCGCACCCGCTTCAGGCAACCATGGACCCCTCGCTGAATCCCTCGACGACTATTCTGCATGGAACGCGGACGATCACACTCGACGGCGAGCAGGCCCCACGCTGCCCGAACGATCTGCTCGAGCGATACGACGCCCTACAGAAAAATCAGTACATAGGCTGGACCGAGCATCTGCGTTTTCGTCGTCTGCTGGGTACCGGAGGCCAAGGAGTCGTCTTCTTGAGCGACCGCCGCGGGAGCGACGGTTTTACGTTGCCTGTGGCGCTGAAGGTGTTTTCTCCCGCTCGTTTTGCCAGCCATCAAAGCTACGATCAAGCGATGGAGCGGATCGCTCAGGTGGCCAGTTGCGTTGCAAAAATTCAGCATGACAACCTCCTTGATGTGCAGAATTTTACCGAGCGCCGAGCGCCATCGCATTCGCATCATGGAAATGGAATGGGTCGATGGCTTTGATCTCGAACAATTGCTGGCCCCAGCGATGCTTGCCCGTGTCGAGCAACGCGTCAGCCAACGGCATTGGAAACATATCAACGAAGTGATTGTCACGGCGGGGCCCGTTCGTTCGCGCCTGCAACCGGGCATCGCGGTCGCGATTGTCCGCCAGTGTATGTCGGCGCTGGCCGCTTTGCATCGCGAGGAGATTGTTCACGGCGACATCAAGCCCTCAAACATCATGGTCAAACGGACCGGCAACCCGAAAATTGTGGATATCGGTTCGGCACTCGACCTCAACAACATGCCTGAGCAGCGTACCTGTACGCCCCGATATGCAGCCCCAGAAATGCTCGAGCGAAGCGAATTTACCCCGCAATCGGATTTGACCAGCTTGGGCTATGTTCTCATTGAAATGCTTGCCGGCCAGCCGCTCTTCGCCGGGCTCAAGAGTTTGGGAGAGCTGCTAGAAGCCAAGTGGACGTTGTCGCAGCGATTGGATCAAATTTTGCCTGAGGATGTGGCCGACAGCGATTTGCTGATGAATATCTGCCGACGGCTCATTGCTCCCGACCCGAGGGTCCGTTACGAAAGCGCTGAAGAAGCAAACACCAGTGCTGGCGGGTTTGCCGATTTCCAGCGATCTCTCGTCTTCGGCGATTTAGCCAGCGAATACGATAACGACCTGCGCGTCTGGCTCGAAGAGCTCGATTGAGTTGCTGCGAGGCAAGCGAGCCGGCTCGTCCCCGAGCCCGGAGCCTCGAGCCCCGAGCCCGGAGCCTCCCATATTGACGCGGCCCCCCCATCCGTGCCACCCTAGAGGCAGCTTGAGCCAAGCGGATACGCCTGGAAGTGTCGACTGTCGGAAAGGAAACCACCTATGCACTCTTTACTTCTCACCCTAGCAATCGCCTTGGCCGGACAGGTGACTGCCGGCAGCGGAACTCGCTACGAACCAGCGCAAGAGATCCCTACCTCGCAGCCCGTGTTGCCGCCGCAGCCCAGGCAATCTCAACCACGTTTGCCTGCCGCCGACTATCGGGCCGATGGCCGCAACCGTGGCCAGCAACCACTGGCAAGACCGCTTCCGGCAAAGTCGCCTCTGGCAAGCAATGGCCACGTCGCGACCACTGCCCCTGCAACGACAATAAAACCTTCGGAGCTCATTCGCAGCCTATTAAAACCGCCGACGACCGGCCAACTTGCAGGCTCTCCGCTTTCGCTGGCTGAAGCGGTCGAAGGGGCCAACTCGCGGAGCGAACAAACCCGACGTGTTGAAGCCTATTGGGATCTCTCGGAGGCGACGGCAAACTACTACCGGACTCTACGCGAAATGATCGCTCTGCGGACCATGCAGCGAAGCATCACCCAGCCGAGCGCCCTATGGGAGCAAACGCGCCAGTCTCTTGACCAGCGTGAGCAGGCGGCTCGTCGTTCTGCCGAAACGGCGCAAGCTCGCATGCAGCGCATGCTCGGTCGAACGGCCGGCCCGCTGCCGCTCGCAAGCGACCTACCGCATTGCGGAGCGTACGACACGCGCTACGACCAGATATTCAGCGGTCGACTCCCCGCGCCAGAAGCGCAGCAGCTCAATAAATTGTTGCCGCTCGCGCATCAGCAGATACGCAACCAAGCTGCCCATGTGCTAGCAGCACACGAGTGGCGTGAGACGGTAAGCCAACGCCGCGATCCGCAAACCGATGGCCGCGCCTTGCTCAAGGCGCACGAGTTGCTCAGTTTGAGCCGCCAAACATTCATCCAAAGCCTGCGCAGCTACAACGTAAATATCGCCCGTTATGCCGAGATCGCTTCCCCGGGGCAAATCGGCACAGGACGGCTCGTTGCGATGCTAATCTATACCGACGCCAGCCAGGGCTCGGCTTGGAACCGCCGCGGCATTCGTCGTACCAGTGGAGAAGAAGCCATCGATCGAAGGGACTCCGGCCAGCCCCGCACCTTTGCCGAAGAAGCTGAACATTCGATTCTCACAACACCTCATAACTAGTGCTTTGACACAGCAGAAAATTCGGGTGCCACTGCTGGCTTGCCCAGCAGTGCAACACCGCTGGTTAGGCACTGCTGGACAAGCCAGCAGTGGCACCCAACCCGAAAATTAGACGATGACAAAGCACTCGACGCGGGTTGTCAAATAAACACGCAACTCACAACTCCCCATGTCGACCGTTGCCACGAACCCTACTGCAAAGCCGCTTGCCGAGCCGATTTTCATTGGCCCGCTTGAGATCAATCCGCCGATTCTGCAAGCGCCGATGGCCGGGTTTACAAATTACGCCTTTCGGCAGATCGTCCGCAAGTTTGGCGGAGCCGGCTTGTTGGCGACCGAAATGGCAACGCACGCGGATTTGTTTGGCTCGACGAACAGCAAGCCGAGCACCCCGATCGGTTGTGGGGCGTTGCCGAAGAACCTCGGCCGCTCGCGGTGCAGATTTGGGACAACGACCCGGAAACGCTGGCCAAAGTCGGGGCGAGGCTGGCGCACCAATATCGAGTGAGCGTGGTCGACATCAATTTCGGCTGTCCCGTCCGGCAGGTGACCGAAAAAGCGCACAGCGGATCGTATCTCCTAAAACAACCCGACCGGATGGGGCAAATTATCGAGCAGGTCGTTGCCGCTTGTGCGCCGACACCCGTGACGGCCAAGATTCGCCTCGGCTGCACACGCGACAGTATCAATGCGATCGACATCGCTCAAGTGGTCGAAGGTGCCGGAGCAGCAGCTCTGACGGTGCATGGCCGAACCGCCTCAGAGATGTTTCGCGGCAGCGCCGACTGGGATCAAATCGCAGCAATCAAACCGCATTTACAAAAGATCCCGCTCATCGGCAATGGCGATCTCGACTCGGCAGAAAAAGTGGCCGAGGCGTTCCGACGTTACGATGTCGACGGCGTAATGATCGCCCGAGCGGCATTAGGAAAACCGTGGCTGTTCGCCCAAGCAGCAGCAGCCGTTCGAGGCGAAGCCGTGCCCGCCGACCCAACACTCGACGAGCAGCGAGAGCTGTTGCTGCACCATTTTGATTTGGTCTGCAAGCGTTTTGGATCAAAAAAAGCGTCGGTCCTGATGCGCAAATATGCCTGCTGTTACGCCCAAGGCCGCCGCGGAGCGCGAGAGTTTCGCAAACGCGTAGCAAAGATCGAAACGCCGGAAGTGTTTTATGCAGTCGTGGAGGAGTTTTTCCCACGGGAGGCAGACGAAGCAGGCGTAAGGAATTAGTCGTTAGGAAAGACGTTTACGTCTCCAGCAAGATCAAGCTTAACCTTGAGACCGTCGCTATCCCGTTAAAAATCCCCGCCAAATGGAACTACACAGCACTGCCAACGCCTACCTCGCAAATCGCGGAGTTATTTACCGGCTGATCCTAACTGGACTCGCCTTATTTCTTTAAGAATAGCGTTACCGTTGCCACCTAACTCATTCTTTGCCTTACGTAAGACGGACTGTTCAACCTGTATGCCAAAGTAATGAAACTCCTCTTGCTTGTAGGGTGGTGTTGAGTCGGCCACTCGCCCTTGGCCATCAACGCACCAAGCGTGCCTAGTTTTGACTGTTTCGTCAACCTTCACGGCGAAGCCCTCCACGTAATAGTACACATCTAGGTTTGAGACGGCGAGTTCATAAGCGTTGAAAAAACACGCTTTTTGAGTCCCATAGCACTCCGCTGGAAAATTTGACTCGTAGGGTAGCGAGGAGAATTCGTTACCGTATTTTTCCAAAAACTCGAGGTCTGCAGAGGTTTCGTCGTAGTCGTTGGTATATTGCCCTTCTTCGAGCAGCAACTTAATGTGTTTGAGGGCCAAGTTTTCCATTGTCATATTCTCTTAGAAACTATCTGGAAACTCCAGTCCGGCGCTTTCGAGGTTTTCGACTGTTAGCACCGGCTGCTGTATCGCTATTTCCATAGAGCGTAGGGTGCATGGTCGTCACCAAATCTGGTGCGTTACATGGGAGTAATGCGTTAACACCCCTTCGACCTTGAAACTACGAATCGAACGCACCGTTTTTCAACATAAACGCACCCTATCTTCCTTGTTTATTCATTCAACCTGAAGCTACTCTTTGACGGGTCGTTCAATGTCCAATTTCCCTCATTATACCAAACCGGTATCCATTTGCCCCACACCCGTTTCTTGAGGGGCCCCGGAAGTCCTTTCGCTGACGCTTCAATCACCATTTCATGGCGAAACTTAGCGGTGTCCCAACCATCGTTGTACTCGACGTTAACTTCAGCATCTTCCGGAATCCAAGTGACATTCGTAATCTGAAGGTTCGTTCTGGCTGAAGAAACAATGCCATTACCTAACAAGGCTTCGTTTCTTCGAGCATAGTCTTCTCCAGGCTCTCCGCGATAGGCGACTGTTTGTGTTTGCGGGCCCTTCTTTTTCATATAGTTGACATAACGCTTAACCGATGCATAAAGTTGTTCCTTTTTGTTTGGGGCTGGCCTTTGAGTTTCCTTCTGTGCTTGCTTCTGCTCCGTTGTCTTCACCCTAGATTGTGTTGTTGCATCTGTGTTTTCGGTAGTAATCTCTTTCGAACACCCGTGGAGTAAGCATAAAAGTGCAATGGTAGGAACATGCAATTTCCTTGTCATAATCAATTCCTCGCAGTATGTAGGGCAAGAACTGTAAAGCACGGGAAAAACAGGGGGAAAGGTGTCAAGTATCCTCTGTCTCGTTTTTCTGTTTCACACAAAAGTCATGGAAAACCAATGGAACCCCTGCCGAGAAGTTTTGGCACTTCACCGCACGAACGCTCTCATGGGGCCATTACCCAGCCGAGCGAACTTCCAAGTGTACCCCTTCGTGTTTTTGCAGCGAGGCAATCAACGCACTGAGATTTTGGGCACGCGGGTTTCCTTCCGCCCCTAACATACGCATCAGACTTTTAGGATTTTTGCCTACCACTTTGCCCAACTCTTGAAAACCAATCGTTGCATTGACGTAGGAGCGTAACAGCCCCTTGGCAACGTCCGGCTCGCCGTTAAGAAAACATTCTGCGGCTTCGGCCAACATTGCGGAACGAAAATCGGGGTCATTTTGTGCCCGCTCTTTCACGCTCTCGCTAAATGGTCTTGTGTGTCCCATGGGTTATTTCCTTCTCTTGTTTCTTTTGTATTCTGCCCAAGCTAGTTTTGCAGCTTCAATATCCTTTTGCTGGCGTCGTTTCGTACCACCGCCAAGCAAGATCACGAGTTTGCCTCCGTCCCTACCGAAGTAAAGGCGGTATCCGGGGCCAAAATCAATGCGCCTTTCGCTGACACCCTCGCCGACCGATTTCGCGTCCCCGAAATTGCCCAACTTCATCCGTTCAATCACAGCGGCAACTTTGGTAAACACAGAAATATCGAGTTTTTTGATCCATTCAGCGACAGCGTTTTTGCCCGCGTCGTTTACATACTCGATCACTTCGATTATTTCATCGGCCATCTAAGGGTAACCTATGCGTTACTCGAAGTCAAGGAATTTATTCGCTATTGCCCCGCCTAAGTTTTGTTCATGGATTTTAAGCTGCTGACGACGCTCGTCAATCATGGGCCACGAGCAACTCAAACGGAGCCGGTCTAATATCGGCAATTGAATTCCTGTAAAAATTCCTTTTTCATCTGCGTTTATCCGTGTTTATCTGTGGCTTTTCCTTTTTTTCAGCGCCGTGAACGGTTACGTTTTCTCTCTGCGAACTTCCGCAACCTCTGCGTTTCAAAAGAGAGCAGCGGCCAAGAAGAACACTCGCAATCTCTTCCCCAATAAGCGACAATCACCGCAGCAGAGAGTAGCACGCCTCTCCGAGTCGTGTTTGTAGATAACAACACGACTCGGAGAGGCGTGCTACTCTTCGTGCCAATCCCCGGCTACCCGGCGATATTTTGGCCCAAGGCAAAATTTACCAAATCCAGAATTCACCAAAACTTCGGATCTCTCCAAAAAATCCGTGTTCATCTGTGTCCATCCGTGGCTAAAGAAACTTTTTTGTGTTTTTTGTGGCTATTCCTACTTCACTTGTTCTACTTCACTTGGCTGATGGGTTACCAAAGTTCGACTTCATGATTCTTGACTCACTACCTATGATCTTGGCAACAACGCCGCTTGGCGTTTGGGCCATTTTGTGGAACCTCCTCGTCTTGCTGACGATGGCCCTGGTGCTAGGGACGATTGCCCTGCGGCTTGGCCAAAGTGTGATTGTTGGTTATCTAATCGCCGGCACGCTGGTGGGGCCCCATGTACTGGGCTGGGTTTCCATCCAAGGCGAGCTCTTCAACATCGCCGAATTGGGCGTGGCTCTGCTGCTCTTTTCCATCGGGCTCGAATTTTCTCCGCGACGACTCAAGACGCTAGGCCGAGTCGTCCTGAAAGCCGGACCGCTTCAAGTCGTCTTAACGGCCGCACTTGGTTTCGCGGCGTCGATCGCTTGCGGTTTCGCAGGAAAAGAATCGCTAGTCATTGGCCTGATGGTTACGATGAGCAGTACCGCGTGCGTAATGCGGCTGCTAACCGATCGGGCCGAAGTCGACAGCCAGCATGGCCGAACGGCGCTAGGCGTCCTGCTCGTCCAAGACGTGGCCGTCGTTCCCATGATGTTGCTGGTAAGCAATGGCCACCGGAGGCAGTTGGGGACTGATCGTCGGAAAACTGGCCCTAGCGCTGGTCTTGGCTGTCGTTCTTCTCGGCTTGTTTTATGCGTTGTTCAACGTGGTTGCGCCACGGCTTCTGTTGCTGCCGACGTGGCGTAAGAACCGCGATCTGCCCGTGCTGCTGGCCGTGATCATGGCGACCGGCTCGGCCTGGGCGACCCATGCCGTGGGACTGAGCCCGGCCATGGGAGCTTTTGCGGCAGGAGTGCTGCTGGCCGTCTCTCCGTTTGCCATCCAAATTCGCGCCGACACGCGGCCTCTAACCACCCTGATGGTCACGCTGTTCTTTGCCTCGATCGGAATGTTCGGCGACCCCATGTGGTTGCTCGACCATTGGCTCCTCGTGACGGGGCTGGTCCTCGCCATCATCGTGGGCAAAACCCTCCTCATGGCATTCTTGGCACGCATTTTCGGCCAGCCCTGGCGCTATGCGATTGCGTCTGCCTTGTGCTTGGCGCAGGTGGGCGAGTTTTCGTTTGTCTTGGCGACGATCGCCCACAGCGATGCCGCGGGAACCTCGCTGATCTCCTCGACCACCTTTCATGCGATGGTTTCGACGACCATCCTGACGCTGCTTTGTACGCCCTATCTCGTGAGTGCAGCGCCGCGGGTTGGCGCTCGCTGCGACCAGTGGATGAGGCGATGGCGACCAGCCAATCAACCCGTGGCAGTCCCCGAAGCAACGGAGTCCAACCATGCCGTCGACCCCGAGGGAATTGTCATTATCGGTTTTGGACCGGCAGGTCAGCGGGTCGCCGAAGGTTTGCTCGATTCGCACCAGCAGCAGATGGTGGCAATCGATCTCAATCCCGACAACATCGAAATTGCGCGACGCTACGGATTAAAAGCCCATCTTGGGGATGCCGGGCGGCGAGAGATTCTCGAACATGCCGGCATTTACCAAGCGCGCGTGGTCGTCGTGACGGTGCCCGACCACACGACCACACGGCATCTGATCCATCTGATCCGCGACCTGGCTCCCGAGGCCTTTCTCGTCGCCCGCTGCCGCTACCATGTGCTGCACTGGGAACTGCTGGGCGCGGGAGCCCATGAAGTCGTAGACGAAGAAGACCAACTCGGCCGCCGCCTCGCCGCCCAAGTCCGCAAGCATGTGGGAACGCATAATACATAGCCCCACCGTCCCGGCGGTTTGAAAATCACCTTTAATGAAAGCGGATCGAAAGGCCCGTACCAGCAAAAAAGTCGGCCGCCGCGTCGTTAAGACCCAGGCCCGCCCGGATGTCCCATTGTACATCGTTACTAAGCAAAAAAGTAAAACCGCCGTTAGCGTAATGCTCGGTTTGCGCCGTGTCGGCCCCGCTGGGGATCAGGGCAAACCATTCGGTATACGCCCCCACGCGGTCGGACAGACTGTAGGCGATCGTCCACGATTGGGCCATTTCGAGATACGCATCGCCCGAGCTGTCAATTCGCCGATTGCCCTGCGTCGATCCGGCAGTCGAGATGAAGTCGTTAATCTCCCAAGCGTAAATCCAGTTGACGCCCGGCTCGACGGAGCCCGAACTGGGGGCGCTACTGCTGAGCGGGACGTTCATTTGCGGGATGATCGCCATTTCGGGCAAGAGTCCCTCTTGCGGGGTCAGCGCGATTTTGAACCCCAAATACAACTCGTCAGCTCCGGCAGTTGTTTCGGTGATGCCTGCTGCTACCGATCGGTTTTCCTGAGGAGCCAACGCAATGCGAAATTCGAGCCAATCGGCAAGGATTCCGACGCGCAAAAGAGGTTCGCCGAAGGATTGGGTGTGTAGGCTTTGGCCGCCACCGGCATCGTCGTGAATGTAGGTATAGCCAAATTCGAGCTGCGCGACGCCAAGGCCAACCGTCGAGCTGGCTTCCGTAAAATCAGGACGATCGGTGACGAGCGGGGCATCGAGATCGGGCCCGCCAGAAAAGCTGGTTCCGTGGCTCCACTGCATCAGAGTACCACGAGGTTTGCAATCGCAGGGCCCATAGCTTGGGCCTTCCGCTAGCGAACGATTAGCCGTCGCGGAAGTCAGCATCAGAGCGGTCAAAAAAATCGAGATGCGTCGCACCGTGCGCGCAGAGTGATTGACAGAGTCCATCGGGGGAGAATCCTTTCTTCTCTTCGAATCAAAACAGAAAATAGGGCCGTGGGAGAAGGCGCAGTCGAGGGCCTTCCAGTGGCCTTAGTTTTTGAGAATACCGCTTCTTGTTGATACTTAGTATCGGTAAGCGACAGAAAAGCACGGCGTCGAATCGCCGTGAAGGTGGCGATTTCTTGCCGCCTTGGTTGTGTGGTACCGATGGTACCGAGAAGTAGGGCCGAGGATTCGATAGAAGCGGCAAACTTTGCCAAATTCTTTGCTGCCTCCCAGGAAACCATCTCTATTTGTAGGTTGGGTACTCTCCTGCCCGATAGCCGGCCCAGTATTCGTCTAGCGCTTTGCGCACTTTGCCACTCATCAGTAAGAGCCCGAGAATATTTGGCAGTGCCATGGAGAGAATCATGAGGTCGCTGAAGACAAGAATATTGGAGGCCGTCACAACCGATCCTAGGAAGACAAACACCAAAAATAGGATTCGGTAGGTCATCGACGAACCTTGGCCAAAGAGATAAGTAAAGCAACGCTCGCCGTAGTAGCTCCAAGAAATCATCGTCGAGTAGGCAAACAGTACCGCGGCGAGTGTGAGTACCTTAGGGAACCAGCTGACAACACTCCCAAAAGCCTTGCTCGTCAACTGGGCTCCTTCGTTATTGGCAATCAGTTCGGCATATTCGGGATTGTTGTATGCCCCGGTGATGACAATCACCAGTCCTGTCATGGTGCAAATCACGACGGTATCGATGAACGGCCCAAGCATGGCGACGATCCCTTCGCGAGCAGGATATTTGGTCTTGGCTGCCGAATGGGCAATTGCGGCAGACCCGATGCCTGCTTCGTTGGAAAAAGCGGCCCGTTTGATTCCAACGACCATCACGCCCAATAAACCTCCATAGGCACTTTGCATTTCGAAGGCCTTGGAAAAAATTTGCCCGAAGGCCCAACCGATTTGGTCGGCATGCATCGCAAGGATAGCAATCGAGGTGACCACATAAATGATGCACATTGAAGGGACCAGTTTTTCAGCCGTTGCGGCGATGCGGCGAATCCCGCCGATGATAACCACCCCCACCGCGACAACCATCACGGCACCGTAAATCCAGCTATGCTCGGCCAACAGGGGGACTTGCTCTTTGAGAACTCCAAGGGATTGGACGACTTGAAACGCACAGCCGCCTCCAAAAGAGCCTCCAATGCAAAGGACGGTAAAACAGATCGCCATGGCGAATCCGAGCGGGCCGAGCCCCATCTCTTGAAGGCCACGGTGAAGGTAACGCATCGGGCCGCCGGAGACGCGTCCGTCGGAATCGACCTTACGATAAGTCTGGGCAAGCGTGCATTCGACAAATTTGCTGGTCATACCGAAAAATCCCGCCAAGATCATCCAGAACACGGCGCCGGGGCCGCCTGTGCCAACCGCAATGGCAACGCCGGCGATGTTGCCTAGGCCAACCGTTGCCGAGAGTGCCGAGGCGAGGGCCTGGAAGTGGGTGACTTCGCCTTCATCTTTCGGATCGTCATAATCGCCTTTGGTCACGCGCAGTGCATGCCAAAAGCCGCGAAAGTTTATCAGCCCCATACGAAGTGTCAGAAAGATCGCTCCAAGCATGAGCCAAACCACAACAAAAGGGACCGAGGTGCCAAGCCATCCTTGGCTGAGGACTTCCCCTGCTTCGTTGGTGCGAGGGCCGGTGTGGAAATCATAGAACAGCAGCTTTTCCAGAGGAGCCACCAGCGTATCGCCAAACCAATGGTCGAGGGACGCCTGCCAATCGGCCTCTTCTGCCTGCTCGTCTGACGAGGTTCCTTCGGCCGAGCAGATACCGGTTGGAAGCAGCAAGAAAACCGCCAGCAGAGCGGGTGCAGCAAAAGGAAGCGTTCGGAGTGTCATTTTGGATTCTCTCCTGCAGGAAAGTGCTTAATGTCGAGGTGAGCCGCACGGCGCTAGCCGCGGGTCCGCAGGCCATAGCGGTATGCCCTCCACAACCCGACGCTAGCGCGTTGCGGCTCAATTGCCTATCGAAGCGGTCGTTACGAGCCTCTGTTACAGCATTTGCGGAAAATAAAGAAGGGAAACCTGCCGCCGGATGGCCCTTACTATCCCATAAATCCTTTTAGGTCAACAGGTTACGATAGATCATGGAATCATCACATTTTACACATAGATAGTTGTGTTTATTCAGAGAATTGTTACGATACAGTAGTTGATACACATACCCTTCCCTCTCCGGTCCTTCCGATGACTTCTGATCGAGAAAAAAACCTGAGCGAGTCGTTTTCCGATCGCAGTCTCCTCGACTATTTGCGCCGCCACGACGCATCGACGGTCAACGATTTGATGGAATTTGCTGGGGTGACGGCGACTGCTATCCGGCAGCGGGTGAACCGACTCATGGAGCAGGGACTGGTACTACAAAGTTTGGTGGGAGGGCAGGCCGAAACGCGCAGTCGGGGCCGCCCGACCCACTGTTATTCGCTTACGGCCTTGGGGGAGCGATCGAGCGGAGACAATTTCCAAGACTTGACGAGCGTACTTTGGAGCGAGATTCGAGCGGTGAAGGATCCCGAGATTCGTCAGGGACTGTTGAAACGAATTGTGGGGCGCTTTGCGGAGACCTATCGAGATCGGGTCCAAGGGGGCGACCTACGTGAGAAAATGGAATCGCTCGTTGGCCTGATGCACGAGCGGGATGTCCCGTTTGAAGTCGTCAGCAACGATTCGGGGCTGCCCGTGCTGACCGCCTGGGCCTGCCCGTACCCCGAGCTGGCGGAGCAAGATCGGGCAATCTGCTCGATGGAGAAAATGTTGTTTTCTGAGATCCTCGGCGAATCGGTGCGGCTCAGTGCCTGCCGCCTCGATGGAGAGAGTTGCTGTACGTTTGAAGCGAGTCCCATGGCCTCTTCGAGCGTGTAGGGAGTGGCGACTGGCCGCTCGGAATGTTAGGCTTGGGTGATTCGGTTGACCGGGATTTTGGTGAATCGCTGCGAGCGGCGATGTTCAATGTGAGACAGCGTTAACAGCATAAGGATTATTTGATGACTCAGCCATGGATTGAAGGACGTTTTGAAGAGAACGTCATTACGACGACTATTGAGCAGGCGATCAATTGGGCTCGGCAGTCGAGCATTTGGCCGATGACTTTTGGCCTAGCCTGTTGTGCGATCGAGATGATGGCGGCCGGGGCAAGTCGTTACGACATGGACCGATTTGGTGCCGGGGCGTTTCGCGCGACGCCTAGGCAAGCCGACTTGATGATCGTCGCCGGTACGGTGACCTACAAAATGGCTAGCCGCGTACGACGACTTTACAACATGATGCCCGACCCCAAGTTTGTGATCGCGATGGGCGCTTGCACCGTCGGGGGCGGACCTTACTTCAAATACGGATACCACGTGGTGAAGGGGGTCGACCTTGTGGTGCCAGTTGACGTTTACGTGCCAGGTTGTCCTCCGCGGCCCGAGGCGTTGCTCGAAGGGCTCATGCGAATTCAAGACCAAATCAAGGGCCACAAGATCGCGAAGGTCGCCGGCAGCGCTGGAACCGCGCAACTGGGGCGCAAAGTGGAAGATGAATTGCCGTTGCCTCATCATAGCGGCTACGTGTCGGCACCGGCGGATGGCGAGCCCCTATTTGATCATCAGAAGATTTCAAGTTGATGTTTTTTAAGTGACTCCGACGATCTGTCAGTTCGCGGCTGTTTTTTACTCACGATATCGCAATTCCGCAATCCGAACTCCGCAATGGAAAATGCCTGAAACTCTAAAGATTACTGATTTGCATGTTGCCGTCGAAGGCAAGCCGATTTTGCGCGGCGTGAATCTCACGATTCATCGTGGCGAGACCCACGCACTGATGGGACCCAATGGCTCGGGCAAGAGCACGCTTGGCAATGCGGTGATGGGGCATCCGGGCTACGAGATCACCGGCGGATCGATAGAGCTCAATGGCGAAAATATCGTCGAGTGGGATGCCACGCAGCGATCGCGAGCGGGAATTTTCATGGCGTTTCAGCGTCCGATGGCGATTCCCGGCGTAAAAATGGCCGACTTTCTGCGACATGCGACGACCAACGTGCGCAACCCTGACCGCAAAGAGGGCGAAGAGTTGATTCCGATGCGACAGTTCCGCAAGGAATTGACCGAGCAAATGGAACATCTGCGAATGGATAAAGAGTTTGCCCGCCGTTATGTGAACGACGGGTTTTCTGGCGGCGAAATGAAGCGAGCAGAAATTCTACAGATGGCCATGTTGCGGCCAAAGTTTGCGATTCTCGACGAGACCGACAGCGGCTTGGATGTCGATGCCGTAAAACTGGCTAGCGAGAGTATTGCCGCCATTGGTCAAGGTACGACGGGGAACGGCGACCAGATGGGCATCCTTATTATTACGCACCACGACAAGCTGCTTGAGCGCAATGCTCCCGACTTCACGCATGTGATGCTCGGAGGAAAAATCGTCGAGACGGGCGGCATCGAGTTGGCTCAAGAGCTTTACACCGAGGGCTACGACCGGGTTCGCGCGGCCTATCCCGATGCGGCTGCGACCGAACAAGCGATGACCGAAAAAGATGCGATTGCAAATTGAAAACTGTAAATTTCAAATTTCAAATTGCTAGAATAAATAGAGGTACTCAACGATGGCAACTGATATTACGCAAGCCCCTGATCTGCAAGCCCCTGACTTAGAAAACAGTGCTCTGGGCGAGATCAATAAGTACGACTTCATCACTCCGACGACCGACGTGTTCAAGGCCGAACGAGGCATCAACAGGGAGATTGTCGCACAAATTTCGGAGATGAAGGGCGAGCCAGGCTGGATGCGTGATTTTCGTCTGGAGGCCTTCGAGATTTTTGAGTCGAAGCCGATGCCCAAGTGGGGCGGCGACATTGCCCTCGATTTTCAGGATATCTACTACTACCTGAAGCCGACCAAGGAGCAAGGAAAAACTTGGGACGATGTACCCCAGGAAATCAAAGACACCTTTGATAAGCTTGGCATTCCCGAGGCAGAGAAAAAGTATCTCGCTGGCGTGAAAGCCCAGTTCGAGAGCGAAGTCGTTTACGGATCGCTGCAAGAAGACTTGGGCAACAAGGGCGTGATCTTTACCGACACCGACACGGCTGTCAAAGAACATCCGAAATTGCTCCGCGAGTATTTCGGCAAGATCATCCCCTCGACCGACAACAAGTTTGCGGCACTCAACTCGGCCGTTTGGTCGGGAGGGTCGTTTATCTATGTGCCGCCAGGCGTGAAAATCGAGTTCCCACTGCAAGCGTATTTCCGTATCAATGCCGAGCAGATGGGCCAGTTCGAGCGGACACTTATCATCGTCGATGAAGGGGCCGAGGTGCATTACGTCGAAGGCTGCACCGCGCCGATGTACACGACCGAGAGCCTGCACTCGGCCGTGGTCGAGGTGATTGTCAAAAAAAATGGCCGTTGCCGTTATACGACGATCCAAAATTGGGCGAACAACATTTATAATTTGGTGACCAAGCGGGCGATGGCCTACCAAGATTCGCTCATGGAATGGATCGACGGCAACCTGGGCAGCCATCTCACGATGAAGTATCCGGCCGTCTACATGATGGAGCCGGGGGCACGCGGCGAGATTCTTTCGATCGCGTTTTCATCCAAAGGCCAACACCAAGACGCCGGGGCGAAGGTGGTGCACTGTGCCCCGAACACCAAGAGCCGGATCATCTCGAAGAGCATTAGCAAGAATGGCGGTCGTAGTAGCTATCGCGGGCTATGCAAAGTGGAAGACGGCGCGACCGGCTGCAAGAGCAACGTCGTCTGCGACGCCTTGATTCTCGATTCCGATAGCCGAAGCGATACCTATCCTTACATCGAGGTTGAAGAGCAAGACGTTCAGATTGAGCACGAAGCGAGCGTCTCACGTATCGGCGAAGAGCAGCTTTTTTATCTGATGAGCCGCGGACTGACCGAGGCGGAAGCGAGCTCGATGATTGTGAGCGGGTTCATCGAGCCGCTGATCAAAGAATTGCCTATGGAATACGCGGTCGAGATGAATCGACTGATCGAGCTGCAAATGGAAGGCTCGGTCGGGTAGAGTCGGCCTGCCGAGACAACCGGGAGAAAACCGATGAGTACCGTTGCCACTACCGAAGAGCTTGTTGCCGAACTTTATACGATCGAGGGCAAAGCAGAGATATTGGGAGGGGAGATTATCATGATGAGTCCAGCAGGCGGCAGCCATGGCCGTGCGGCCGGTTCGATTTATATCTCCCTCAAGAACTACGAAAGCCGCGCCGGAGGTTACGCGTTTTGCGACAATGTTGGATTTTTGGTGGACTTGCCTGACCGAAAGTCGTTTAGCCCCGATGCCGCATTTTATGTTGGTGAACCGCCTGGGATCAAATTTTTGCCTACAGCGCCAGTGTTCGCAGCAGAGATTCGTAGCGAGGGTGACTATGGCCCTGCTGCCGAAAGACAGATGGCAGCAAAAAGAAACGACTATTTCAGCGCAGGTACGAAAGTTGTTTGGGATGTCGACTTGCTCAGCGACGAGGTCGTCCGCGTCTATCGGGCTGATCAGCCCGAAGAACCGACGATTTATCGTAAGGGCGAGCAGGCCGAGGCGGAACCGGCAGTTCCTGGTTGGAGCTTGTCAGTCGACGAACTTTTTGATTGAAAACCGAACCCCCTTTTAAGACGTAACAAGAGATACTATGAGCAGCATGTTGGCCTCGGCAAGTTTTACGCAAGACGCCTTTGATGCCTTTATGGCGACTCGTGATGAACCGGGCTGGCTCACCGACATCCGTCAAACGGCTTGGTCTCGATTTGGTGAACTGGCGATGCCGACCAGTCGCGATGAAGAGTGGATGCGCACCGACATTCGGCTGTTCAAGCTGAGCAAGTTTTCGATGCCCTCTGAGGCTCCCGAGATTCAGTCGCCGCGGGCGTTGTTAGCTGAAGGCGTCGAGCTGGGGGGCTATACGGTTTCGGTCGATAGTCACTCGACGGAAAGCGACTTCTCTGAAAAATGGGCTAGCAAGGGAGTGCTGTTTGGCAGCCTCGATGCGTTGGTTGCCGAGCATGGCGACCGACTGCGACCCTACTTCGAGCGAAAACTGGTCGATCCGTTGTTCGACAAGTTTTCGGCCTTGAATGCGGCCTGCTGGAGCGGCGGCAACTTGCTGTTTGTCCCCAAGGGCGTTCGAGTCGACGAGCCGCTTCACAATTTTTCGATTCTCTCTGATGGCGGCACCGACTTAGGCAAGACGCTGGTCATTTTGGAAGAAGGTGCCGAGGCGACTCTGCTAGCAGAAAGTGCAAGCGTCGACGAAGAAAGTGGCGGCCTGCATTGCGGTTCCATTGAACTGATTGTCGAAAAGGAAGCTCGACTGCGGTATGTGAATCTTCAGAATTGGAGCAACAGCGTCTGGCATTTTGCTCATCAAATGGCGCATGTCGGGGCGAACGCGAATCTGCAATGGACGATTGGCGCGCTCGGCAGTCGATTGGCAAAAGTCAATCAACGGGTGGCTCTCACGGGTAGCGATGCCGAGGCACAAGTCAACGGCGTGATGTTCACCCAAGGCAAACAGCACTTGTGTTACAGCACCCATCAACATCACCAGGCACCCCATTGCCAAAGCGATTTGATGTACAAGGCGGCGTTGCAAGGCACTTCGCGTACCGTTTGGCGAGGCATGATCCAAGTCGACAAGGCGGCCCAGCAGACCAACGCCTACCAGCGGAACGACAATCTTATGCTGGCGACGACGGCCCGGGCCGATTCGATCCCTGGCCTAGAAATCGAAGCAGACGATGTTCGCTGCACGCATGGCAGCACGTCGGGCCGCGTGGACGACGACCAACTTTTTTACGCGATGACCCGCGGCTACACGCGGCAAGAAGCGGTGCGCATGATCGTAAGCGGCTTCTTTCAAAAAGTGTTTGATCGCATTACGATTGAAAGCGTTCGCGAAGCGCTCGGCGAGGCGATCGGGCAGCGGGTGCGAGATATTTGAAAAAAGTCATTAGTCATTAGTTTTTTTGCTGTTACTTTCTATGCATGATTTCATATTTGCAGCCAAAGCCTCCGAAATTCCTGACGGCAGTTCGTTGCTGGTCGAAGTCGACGAGCGACTCCTCGTCTTGATCCACGCGGCGGGGCATTTTTATGCGCTCGATGATGTCTGCACACATGATGGGGGGCCACTCAGCGACGGGCCCGTCGATGCGGTTGGCGGGACGATCGCTTGTCCTCGACATGGAGCGAAATTCGATATAAAAACAGGGGATGCGGCGACGATGCCCGCCACCAAGGCGACCGTTGCCCATGAAGTCAAAGTCGAACGTGAACAAGTTTTTGTCCGGCTGAGTTCCTGAAATTGTTGCTGGTTTACTCCGGCGATCTGTCAGATCGCGGCTGTTTTTGGTTGTGAGGAGATACGCATGGCTATTGCTGAAGATACGGTTCGAGAAGCCTTGAAGCAGGTGATCGATCCTGAGCTGTTCGTCAATATCGTCGACCTGGGGCTCATTTACGAGATCAAAATCGAGGAAAAAGAGGACGGCAAAAACGATGTGCAGGTCGATATGACGATGACCAGCCCCGCTTGCCCAGCCGCTCCGCAACTGCTCGGACAATCGAAAGAGTTTGTCGGCAAACTTGACGACGTCAACGAAGTCGACATCCGATTGGTGATGCACCCGCCTTGGACTCCCGATCGGATGACCGAAGATGCTCGAGATCAACTCGGAATCTTTTGAATTCGGAATGCGGATTTTTCTTTATGAATGGATCACCGGTGGCGGCCTAGTTGAAGAGCATGGCGCGTTGCCTGCTTCGCTGCTAACCGAAGGCGCGGCGATGCTTTCGGCACTGGCCGCCGATTTCGTGGCCATCGACGGGGCCCAGGTGACCGTGCTGCGAGACATTCGTCTGAGTGATCTGCCGCTGCCTAGCTGCAAAATCGTCGAAGTCCATTCCAAGTCGCATCATCGTGAAGAGATCGAACGGCTTGCGAGCAAGGCCGACCATACGCTCGTGATTGCCCCAGAGATTGACGATATCCTTAGGCAAACCAACCGTTGGGTACGCAGTGCGGGGGGCCGGCTGCTTGCAAGTTCCGACGATTTTGTCTCGTTGGCGGCAGACAAACATCAAACGGCTCGGTTGCTTGCAGAATCGGGGGTAGCAACGCCTGAGGCGCGGTTGCTCGAAGCAGATCAAGAAAAACTCCCCAAAAATTTTCCTTATCCGGGGGTATTAAAACCTGTGCATGGGGCCGGCTCGCAGCACACGTTGCTCGTGGCCAGCGAACGAGACACGCCGCCGCCCTATCCTTGGCCGCGCCGGCTCGAGCGTTTTTGCCCTGGCATGGCGTGCAGCGTCTCGTTCTTATGCGGACCGGCCCATCGCGTGGCGCTGCCCGTTTGTCGGCAGCACCTCACCTCCGACGGCCGATTTTCTTATACTGGGGGTTCGCTGCTTGGCCAGTCGGATTTGGCACGTCGAGCGACGGCACTGGCCGACCGAGCACTTGAAGTTTTTCCTCCTGCGCTAGGGTATGTGGGAGTCGATTTGGTACTTGGCAAAGCGGCTGATGGGTCGGAAGATTTTGTCATCGAAATCAATCCACGTTTGACGACCTCGTATGTAGGGCTACGCGCGGCAAGCGATGACAACTTGGCAGCGGCCCTGCTTGCCAATGCGGGCGGAGTTAGTAAAATCCCTCGATTTGGCGACAGTCTCCTTGAGTTTTTGAGTGATGGCACAATTCGTATTCCAACCGGTTGAGATGAACGTAATAGCACTTGATATTGGCGGCGCGAATCTCAAACTCGCCGACGGAAAGGGGTTTTCTGCCTCCCATCATTTTCCCCTTTGGAAAGAACCAACTCGACTAGCCGAGATGCTTGAAGCGTCGCTTGCGGTTTCGCCGAGCGCCGAAGTTTTGGCAGTAACCATGACCGGAGAGTTGGCCGACTGCTTTACGACGAAAGCCGAAGGGGTCTGTGCGATTCTCGATGCGGTCGAACAGGCTGCGTCGGGGCGTAAGGTGTTGGTCTATTTTTGCGATGGCCGGTTGGTCGAGCCTCAGACCGCGCGGGCTGAAGCCCTGCTCGCCGGGGCGAGCAATTGGCATGTGCTGGCCGATTATGTGCGGCGGTTTTGTCATGGCAAGTCGGGACTTCTGATCGATATCGGTTCGACCACTTCCGACATCATTCCTGTAGGGCAGGGGGGGCCGTTGGCGCTGGGTCGCACAGATCCCGAGCGACTGGCTGCCTGCGAACTGGTTTATACGGGCGTCGAGCGGAGCCCCGTTTGTGCTGTGGTGCGCAAGCTGAGCTGGCGAGGTAAATCCTGCCCCGTCGCCCAGGAAGTGTTTGCGACGACTCTCGACGCCTATTTGCTGCTGGGGGATTTGCCCGAGAACGCTGAGGATTTCCAGACTGCCGATAGTCGATCGCGAACCAAGAAAAATGCCCATGGGCGGTTGGCGCACGCGATCTGCGCCGATACGACTCTCTTTTCAAACGAAGACGGCATGCGTTCAGCAGAGGCGATTCGCGAGGCGCAGCTACAGCAATTGGAGGCTGCGGCGAAGCAAGTGTTGGGGCGGATGAAATCGCCGCCCGAGACGATCGTCGTTAGCGGGCAAGGCGAGTTTTTGGCGCGCCAGCTAGTGGAACGAATCGGCAAGAGAGTTTCGATGGTTTCTTTGGCAGAAGAACTCGGCCCAGAGATTAGCCGCGCGG
>JAADIN010000190.1 GCA_013151315.1 Planctomycetota bacterium
CTTGGTTGTAACGCCTGAGGAGTTTTCCGGTAATGCCTGACAACCTTACTCTTACTGACCCAGTTGTTGCTGAAATCCATGCTACGCGAGCAGCTATGCTTGAAGCCGCCGGTGGAGATATCGGCCTGTTGATGCAGCAAGTTGCAGAACGACAAAGGAAGTCAAAACACCGGATCATCACACAGCCTTTACGCCATCGCACAGAACAAATCGCTGAACCTGACCGCGAACTACCTCGCTAGATTGCCATCGTTTTCCACGCAGCAGGTTAGCTCAGTCGTTATCCGGCTCAGGCAATCTCAACACGACTGACATGACTTTCCCGCCTTGGCACCCGGCGTTCGCTTCGCTTATCATCGTTTACTCCCCGCCGGGTAATCCTGAGCGTTCTGCTACAATGGCACTCATCAGTGCGTTTTATCGGCTGTTTCTGAGGAGGCTGACACTTGAAGCAAGCACTCGTTCTCATCACGCTGCTCTTGCTCGGAATCTCGTTGATTCGTCCGGTCTATCTGAGCGAACAGTCACTTCAGCATGCTCCAACGGTAATCGCGATCGCTTTCCTTGCAATCGACTCTCGCAAAAACCGGATTTCACGCACGTCTTTCGTCTGCGTTACGTTGTTCCTGTGGCTTCACATTCTCGGCGCACGATACATTTACTCATTCGTTCCGTATGATGCGTGGTCTTTCCGTCTCATCGGAACTTCCATCTCGGATTGGCTTGGCTGGAATCGAAATCACTACGATCGCCTCGTCCATTTTCTTTTTGGCATTCTATGCATCATTCCAGCCGCAGAACTTAGCGAATATTATGGAAAGCTCTCGCGGAAATGGGCACTCGGCTTTGCTATGCTGGCGGTCTTGTCTGTTAGTGCGCTCTACGAAGTATTTGAATGGCTGCTGACCGTCGTCATGGTTCCTCAGCATGCAGAAGCCTACAATGGACAGCAAGGCGACATCTGGGATGCCCAGAAAGATATGGCCCTCGCATTTTGCGGCGCAGCCCTAATGGTGGGTGTCCTTGTGTTGTGCCGCTACACACGAAAAACAACATGAAAAAACGCACCCAACAGGCGATCGTTAGCGCTCAGCCTCAGCCAACAACTTCTCCAGCCGGTCGATTTGCCGCTGGCTGTCCGAAATGAGCTGTTCCAAAATAATGATTTTCGAACCGAGTTGGCCATTCAAATCGCGGGTCATTTCGTGCATCTCGACTTTCTCTGACGTTCGACTTGAGCCAGTGCGTCGCGTTGCACGCCATCCCATTTACTCGTCGGACGTGCTTGGCGCTCAATCGGAGCTGGATTCTTGTTACGACGGCGGCCGAAGTAGCGATACGACCGCTTCATCAAGATCCAAGTCAACAGCGCAACCCCGGCGAAGAACGGCACGTCGGTCAGTGAGCTGGCGAACAAAGGAGTCATTTGCGTTTCGTGCGAGCGGGTGGTTTCCAAGACTCTCGCGCCGCCGCATAAACGATCTGCAGCGGCACCTTCTCTCTATCGGCAATTTCTCGGCAAGAAGCAAATTCGGGGCTGAATCGCTCGGTTCCATCGGGCAATTGGGCCACAACGCCCTCAATCTCCCCCCAGTCGGTCGAAACCGACTCGGTTCGACGAGCAAGCGTCAATCGCTCGACCATCTGGCGACGCAGTCCCAGCGCGGTCGTTTCGCGAAAAATAATCTGAGCCAACCGCTCCGCATCTTCCGGCCGGCATTGAACCGAAAGCAAAATCCCTGGTCGACCCTTTTTCATTTGCAGTGCCGAAGTGGCCACGTCGAGCGCCCCGGCCTGCCAAAGTTGTTCGGCACAATAGCCGACGATCTCGCCCGGGATATCGTCCAGATTGGTTTCCAGCAGCACGATCGTATCCGATTGTGCTGCCACGTCTTGGGTCTCTCCGACCATCAGCCGAAGAATGTTGGGATGATCGAAATCAGTTTGCCCGGCGCCATAGCCGATGGTGGAAATTTCCATCGCCGGGAGCGGACCAAACTCGTCGACGAGCACCGAAACAATGGCCGCCCCGGTCGGCGTGGTCAGCTCGCCCTTCACGTCGCTTGCCGCGAGGGGCACGCCGCGGAGCAACTCGCCCGTCGCCGGCGCCGGGATTGCACAACGACCGTGGGCGATATTCACAAACCCCGTGCCGGTCGGCACGGGCGAACAAACCACGCGGTCGACCCCGAGCAAATCCCAGCCGATGGCTGAGCCCACAATATCAGCAATCGAATCGACCGCCCCGACTTCATGAAAGTGAACTTTTTCGATCGTCGTGCCATGGACCTTGGCCTCGGCCTCGGCCACTTTTTGAAAGATTCGTAGCGCCAGATTCTGTTGCGCCTCGGTAAGCGAACTCCGCTCAATGATTTCAACAATATGGTGCAGATGCCGATGGGCGTGTTCGGGCTCGTGTTCTACGGTAAGTTGAACCGCGCGGAAGCCTCGTTTTTTGACTTCTTCGATAGCCAACCGGCAACTGGGCAGTCCGAGCGAATCGATGCCCGCCTGGAGGGTCGCTAAATCAATGCCCGCATCGACCAGCGCGCCAAGCATCATGTCGCCGCTAATACCACTCGCACAATCAAGATAAGCAATTCGCATCGGGGCAGTTTTTTCTTGGTTAGGTCAGGGACGCTAGCACGAGTGTAACATCAAGTCAAATAGATGGGAGCCGCAACGCGCTAGCGTCGGGCCGTGGAGGCATACCGCTACGCCTCGCAGGCCCGCGGCTAGCGCCGTGCGGCCACCTTAAAAATAGACGACCACTCCACAATGCATTCTACAGAAGCCACCCGAAATCCGGGAGGCGAAACCAGGACTCCGTTGACCCTTTTTGCGAGGATTGCTACAGTCCTCTCGCTCCCCCCTACTGCCACGAGTTCTGTTATGTCGGTTTTCACCCAAGGTGCCCCCAAGAGCCCCCCCCAGAACTCCGTTGGAGGTGGCCAGCGGCCGGTACAACCCAACCATTTTGGGACGTGCAAAGCACCGATCGGTGGTCTGCCCGCGCGGATGAAAGTGCTCTACGTCACCACACCCCGGCGCACGGGCGACTGGTTGGCCGAAGCTTTTGCCGCTGACAGTGCCTCTCGAGTTCTACTCAAAGAAGTCGTCGGTGAATCGGCCGGCCTCGAGCGCCTTCGAGACGAAGTTTTCGACGCCGTCCTCCTCAGCCACGAACCGGGCGAACTTGACGCCTTGGATCTCGTCGAAGGCCTTCGCGCCGGCGGCAACGAAGAGCCCATGATTC
>JAADIN010000188.1 GCA_013151315.1 Planctomycetota bacterium
AAACATCGGCCACATCACTCAGATTATCGGTTCGACTTTCGATGTCGAGTTCGAGGAAGATCAGCTCCCCGCGATTTACAATGCCTTGAAGATCGAGTCGGAGCACAAAGGCATTAAGATCAATCTGACGGGCGAAGTCCAACAGCAGCTTGGCGGTGGCCGCGTTCGCTGCGTCGCTTTGGGAAGCACCGACGGATTGATTCGTGGCCAAGAGTGTGTCGACACGGGCAGTCCGGTGACGGTCCCCGTCGGCGAAGCGACTCTAGGCCGTGTTTTTAACGTCACCGGCGATGTCGTCGATGGACGTGGCGAAGTCAAAACCAAAGAGCGTTGGTCGATTCACCGCGACGCCCCACCACTGGAAACCCTTTCGACCAAGACCGAGCTTTTTGAAACCGGCATCAAGGTGATCGACCTGCTCACCCCGTTTGTGCGTGGTGGCAAGGCCGGTTTGTTTGGTGGTGCGGGCCTCGGCAAGACCGTCATTTGAGCTGATCGCTCGAATCGCGACGGCCCACGGCGGTTACTCAGTGTTTGCTGGCGTTGGCGAGCGAACTCGTGAAGGAACCGACCTTTGGCTTGAAATGCAAGAAGCGAAGATCGGCGACACGGGCCGAAGCGTAATCGACCAAACCTGCATGGTGTTTGGCCAGATGAACGAGCCGCCAGGTGCTCGTCTGCGAGTTGCCCTTTCGGCCCTGACGATGGCCGAGTATTTCCGCGACAAGACGGGTGCCGATACGCTGCTGTTTGTCGACAACATTTTTCGTTTCTCGCAAGCAGGTAGTGAAGTTTCGGCCCTGCTCGGCCGGATGCCATCGGCCGTGGGTTACCAGCCGACGCTGGCGAGCGAAATGGGTGCGTTGCAAGAACGCATTGCTTCGACCGACAAGGGAGCCATTACCTCGGTGCAAGCGGTTTACGTCCCTGCCGACGATCCGACCGACCCCGCCCCGGCAACCGCATTTAGCCAACTCGATGCCTTTATTTACCTCGAACGGTCGATTTCGGAGAAGGGTATTTACCCGGCCGTCGATCCGTTGGCTTCCTCCAGCCGAATTCTCGATCCGCAGTATGTCGGCGACCGCCATTTCAATTGTGCCCGACGTGTGCAAACGATTTTACAGCGTTTCCGAGAACTGCAGGACATCATCGCCATTTTGGGTGTTGATGAGTTGCCCGAAGAAGACCGTCAGGTCGTGCATCGTGCCCGACGTATCGAGCGATTCCTTTCGCAACCGTTCTTGGTCGCCGAGGTTTTCACTGGCAAGCCGGGCGAGATCACGTCGCTAGATGATACGATTCGCAGCTTCGAGGAAATCTGCGACGGCAAGTGGGATCATCTCCCCGAAAATGTACGTCGGAGCAATCGAGCAAGCCGAAGAACAGTGGAAGAAGAGTCTGGAGAAGTAGTCGTTAGTGATTAGTCGTTAGTCGTTCGTTAGAATTCGGTGAGTATGTCAACTGAAACATCTACCTCTGCCTTGCGTTGCGTTGTCGTGACGCCAGAAGAAACGGTCCTTGAGTGCGAGGCCGACTTTGTCGTGCTGCCGTTGTTCGATGGCGAAGTCGGCATAGCGCCGCTGCATAGCCCGATGATCGGTCGACTCGGGTTTGGCGAATTGCGAATCCGCAGCGGTTCGGAAACAACCCGTTACTATGTCGATGGCGGCTTTGTGCAGGTGGCCGACAATTTGGTCTCGGTGCTCACGAATCGGGCCATCAAGTCCGAGGACGTTGACAGTGAAGCTGCTCAGGAGCAACTGGAAAGCTCGCTGAAGACTCCCGTTGCTGGCGAAGAGCAACTGGCAATCCGCAATCGGGTCCAATCTCAGGCTCGGGCGCAGTTGCGAATTGCGAAACGGGCAAAGTAGGTCCGCGAAGACGCAAGCGTGGATTTAGATCGCCTCGGGGCCCCGTTCGCCGGTGCGAATGCGGATGCAATCGTCGAGCGGTAGGACGAAAATTTTCCCGTCGCCGAGTTGTCCTTCGCCACCCGAGCGGCCACCTTCGATGATTGCGTCGATCGTCGGCTGCACGAACTCGTCGTTGACGGCGATCTGAAGCTGCACTTTTCTCAGCAGATTGACCGAAATTTCGCGGCCCCGATAGACCTCGGTCTGCCCCTTTTGGCGGCCAAAGCCTTGGACATCCATGATCGTCAGCCGGACGACTTCGACTTTGGAGAGGGCCGCCTTGACGTCGTCCAATTTGCTGGGCTGAATGATGGCAAGTATGAGCTTCATTTGAATTCGACGGATTGTAGAAAATCGGCGGAATGCGGATTGCGGAAGTCACTTATCTTAATTCCGCAATCCGCAATCCGCAATCCGCATTCAAAACAGGACGCCCCGGCCTAGGCAGGAATTAGGCGGAAAACCTACCCAGGCCTGTTGGGGCATCCTTAACGGGGTGCCAAAGCCCCGGGATTGCAATCCCGGGGCTTTGACGATTTGAAACGGTGGCTTACGACCCGGCGTAGGCCTTCATGCCGTGCTCGGTCAAGTCGAGGCCCTGCTGTTCTTCCGCCGCACTGACGCGGAGGATGCCGATGGCCTTGAGTATCGAGAACAGAATGAACATCGTGACAAACGCCCAAACGCAGATGATGACGGTCGACTTCAACTGGACGAAGAAGAACTCGCCTTGAGATTCAATTCCGTCGGGCAAATCGCCAAAAATCCCCGTGGCAAGTCCGCCCCAGACGCCACACAAGCCGTGTACCGGCCATGCGCCAACGGGGTCATCGATTTTGAGCCTGTCTAGCAGCATGATTCCCAGAACCACAAGGACCCCGGCAACTAAGCCAATGGTCAGCGATTCGCCTTGCGAGACGCGGTCGCAGTTGGCGGTGATGCCAACCAAACCTGCGAGTGTGCCGTTGAGCGCCATCGTCACATCAGGTTTTCCGAACAATATCCATGCGAAGAACATGGCCGAGACGGCTCCGCCTGCTGCTGCGATGGTCGTGGTCAAAGCGATGTAAGTCGTTGCTTCGGCATTGGCAAAACCGTCGTAGGTCAATTGGCTGCCCGGGTTGAAGCCGTACCACCCGACCCAGAGGATGAAGACGCCTAATGCGGCAAAAGCGATATTATGCCCAGGCATAGGAACGGATTTTCCGTTGACATACCTCCCCAACCGTGGCCCGAGGACGATCGCGCCAGCTAAGCCGGCGAACCCTCCGACGGCATGCACGACGATCGATCCGGCAAAGTCCTGGAATCCCATTTGGTCAAGGAATCCTCCGCCCCATTTCCAGAAGCCGCTAATCGGGTAAACCAGTCCGGTGAGAATGGCGGAGTAGATCAAATAGGCCTTGAACTGCATTCGGCCGGCGACCGCACCGGAGACGATGGTCGCTGCGGTCGCTGCAAAAGCAACTTGGAATAGAAAGTCGACAGCGGAAGAAGCGTAAGGGGCCCCATCGGAGTCGTTGGGTGCGACATCCCACGAGCCATCGTCGGCCATTTGGGCATCGCGCGTAACCCAAGGCCCGTCGTATCCGAAGTAGGGGCTGTCGGTTCCGCTGTACATGATCCCCCATCCGATAAACAGATAGAGTAGGACGCCGACGGCAAGGTCCATCACGTTCTTAAAGAGGATATTGACGGTATTTTTCGCCGAATTCAGGCCAACTTCGAGCATGGCGAAACCTGCTTGCATGAAGATGACCAACACGGCGCAGATAAACATAATGAGCGTGTTGATCGTCCAACCCATCTCCCAGCGGAGGTCGGAGTAGTCGATTTCTGCAGTTTCTTCGGCTGCCGTTTCGGTTGTTTCAGCGACCGTTGGTGCCTCGGCATCTTGCGCAAAAGCGGTGGTTGTTCCGCCCAGCGGAGCGAGTGCCAATACCACTGTGACAAGGAGCAACCAAGCCCCTTTTTCCCATACAGAACCAGTCATAAAATTCGCCTTTTTCGTAAGTGGGTGAACAGAAGGGATGCGCGGAATCGCAGTCTTGCGTTTTGGAGAAATCCGCCTAAGGGACCATTGGGTCGAAGCAGCTTCCGAGCAATTGGTGTGCCAAGCCAACAGGTCGACGGGGCTTGAGCAGAGAGTATTGATCGCAAGTCCAATTCAGACAGGAACTTACTGATAGCAGTAAAAGATTATTTACTGGAGACGACCGCTGCGAGGAGATGGCCGTGCCTGTGTCTTGGTCAGGTCGTGACGCGCAGCTAGGCAGGAGGGTTTACGGGGTGTGACGGCCAAGGAAACAGAATTATACGCTAAGCTGCGAATTCCTCGGGTGTACTCAGTGGTAATTTTTTCTTCCTATTTTTTGTTGTGGGTTCATCAGAATACCAACTTGGTAATTATCCTGCCGACTTCTTTGGGAGGTTTGCGTGAATGAGGGGGGGGTGGTACCCTGCGGGCCTTCTCAAGCGTTCCCCTTTTGTGCTACATCCTCCAAGGAGCAAGCAACATGGTCCGAACAAACCACGGGCTGTTACTAACAGCCGCTATTTTCAGCATCGGCCTGATCACCGGTACCGCCGATATCGCATCGGCACAGCAGAAGCGTCCAAATATTGTCATTATCTGGGGGGATGATATTGGGCAGTCGAATGTTAGCGCCTACACACGAGGCCTCATGGGATATCAAACACCCAATATCGACAGTATCGCCCGTCAAGGCATGATGTTTACCGATTACTATGCCGAGCAAAGCTGCACGGCCGGCCGGGCCTCGTTCATCACAGGGCAACACGGCATGCGAACGGGCCTCACCAAGGTCGGCATGCCGGGTGCCACACAAGGGTTGCAGAAGGAAGATCCCACCATCGCTGGGTTATTGAAGGCCCACGGATACGCTACTGGCCAGTTCGGGAAGAATCATCTTGGCGACCGGAATGAGTTTCTTCCCACCGTTCATGGCTTTGATGAATTTTACGGCAACTTGTATCACCTTAACGCTGAAGAAGAACCCGAGCATCGAGACTACCCTAAAGACCCTAAATTCCGAGCGAAGTATGGTCCACGTGGAGTGATGGACTGCAAGGCAAGCGACAAGGATGATCCGACCGTCGACCCGCGGTTTGGTCGAGTGGGCAAACAGACCATCGTCGATACGGGGCCGTTAACCAAGAAGCGAATGGAAACCATAGACGACGACGTTGCAAATCGTGCTGCGGATTTCATCGCGAGGAAATCGAAATCGGACGAGCCATTTTTTATCTGGGTCAACTTTACTCACATGCATTTTCGTACGCATGTGAAGCCCGAGAGCAAGGGTCAGTCGGGGCGCTGGATGAGCGATTACACCGATGCCATGATGGATCACGACAAGAATGTTGGCACCGTGTTGAAGGCTTTGGAAGATGCGGGGCTCGCCGACAATACGTTTGTCATGTATAGCACCGACAATGGTCCGCACATGAACACATGGCCGGATGGAGGCATGACTCCCTTTCGCAATGAAAAGAACTCGAACTGGGAAGGGGCTTACCGAGTTCCTTGCATGGTCCGTTGGCCTGGCAAGATCAAGCCGGGGGCAGTTTCTAATGAAATTGCTTCTCACCTCGACTGGCTGCCGACGCTGCTTGCCATGGCAGGTGACGCGAATGTGACCGAGAAACTTCTCAAAGGCCATCAAGCAGGAGGCACCTCTTACCAGGTGCACCTCGATGGTTTTAATCTCTTGCCCTATCTAACAGGCGAAACCGAAGATTGCCCTCGCGATTCGTTTTTGTATTGCAACGACGATCAGCAGTTGACCGCTCTGCGGTACGACAATTGGAAGCTCGTGTTTCTGGAGCAACGCGTGCGAGGAACTCTGCAAATTTGGGCCGAGCCCTTTGTTTCGTTGAGGCTGCCAAAGATTTTCAACCTCCGCCTCGATCCCTACGAGCGGGCGGATGTGACTTCGAACAGCTACTACGATTGGATGATTGACCGTGCCTACTTGCTGGTTCCTGCGCAGGAATACGTGGGGAAATTCTTGATGACGTTCAAGGATTATCCAGCACGTCAGAAGGCGGGTAGCTTTAATTTGGACGATGTCATGCGAAAACTTCAGGAAGGTGGCGGCAGCAAGTAGACGTCGGCCACCTGCTTTCTTTTTCAGAGCGATAGGGCATCCAATTCGGATGCCCTGTTCGTTTTCATGCATCGTTTCTCCGTTTCTCCAAGGCTATTTCCATGAATTATTGCTTCACTCGAGGCTTGTCCTTTTGCGTTTTGCTTTGGGGGGTTACGTCGACCGTCAATGCGAGAGCGGCCGACCCGCTTCCCTCCTGGAACGACGGGGCTTCGAAGAAGGCGATCGTTGATTTCGTCGAGCAAGTCACTGACGAGGAGAGCTCTGACTTCGTTTTACCGGAGGAGCGAATAGCGACGTTCGACAACGATGGCTGTCTCTGGTCGGAACAGCCAGTTTATTTTCAATTGCAATTTGCCATCGATCGCGTCAAACAACTCGCATCGGAACATCCGGAATGGAAGAACCAGCAGCCTTTCCAGGCGGTGCTCGAAGGCGACAAACAAACGCTTGCCAAAGCGGGAATGGAAGGTCTTGCAAAGCTCGTCATGGCATCACACGCGGGCATGACCACCGAGGAGTTTGCCGGCACCGTCAGGGTCTGGCTCAGGACAGCTCGCCATCCTCGATTCGAGCGCCCCTATAATGAATTGGTTTATCAGCCAATGTTGGAATTGTTGGCTTACCTGCGCGACAACGGTTTCAAAACCTACATCACTTCTGGAGGCGGCGTCGATTTTATGCGAGTTTTCGCCGCAGAGACCTATGGCATTCCGCCCGAGCAGGTCATCGGAAGCAGCATCAAGACCAAGTTCGAGCTGCGGGACGGCCAACCCGTGATTGTTCGTTTACCGGAGATCGATTTCATCGACGACAAGGAAGGCAAGCCTGTCGCCATCCACAAATTTATTGGCCGCCGCCCGATTGCTGCCTTCGGCAACTCCGACGGCGATCTGCAAATGCTCCAGTGGACGGCCGCTGGCGACGGGCCCCGGTTCTGTCTCTATGTTCATCACACTGACGCCGAGCGCGAGTGGGCCTACGATCGCGATTCGCACATCGGCAAGCTCGACCAAGGCTTGAATGAAGCCAAGAAGCAAGGCTGGACGGTCGTTGATATGAAGCAAGACTGGTCGACGATTTATCGGGAAGAGAAATGATCGACGATTGACTTCATCTTCATAAAGAACTAGTTGGCCGGCGTCGGGCTGTCGGCGCTGACCTCGGCGAATAGGGCTTTGACGAAGTCGTCTGCATTGAACAGGGCCCAATCCTCGGGCTGTTCGCCGACGCCAACGTACTTCACTGGAAGACCCACCTGCTGGCGAATGGCGACCACCACGCCGCCCTTGGCTGTGCCATCGAGCTTGGCCAGCACGATGCCTGTGCAATCGACCGCCTCAGTAAAGCTGTTCGCCTGGCTGATCCCGTTTTGGCCTGTCGTGGCGTCGAGCACCAGCAAGACTTCATGCGGCGCAGCGGGTATCTGCTTGCGAATCGACTGCTGGATTTTCGTCAGCTCGGCCATTAGGTTTTTTTGCGTCTGCAGCCGGCCCGCGGTATCGACGATGCAAACGTCGGCACCCGTCTTGAGGCATTGTTCGACCGCCCGATAGGCGACCGAAGCGGGGTGCGCCCCCTCCTCTCCCGTCACGATATCTACGCCGAGTCGGTCAGACCAGATTCTCAATTGCTCGACGGCCGCGGCCCGAAAGGTGTCCCCTGCCCCGAGAACCACCCGCTTGCCCTCGGCCTTGAGGAGATGGGCCAGCTTGGCGATCGAGGTCGTTTTGCCTGCTCCATTGACGCCACAAACCATGATGACGGTTGGGCCCGATTCGGCATATTTGATCGGTGCATCTTCTTGTGCAAGAAGTTCGGCAACCTTTGATTTTACAGTCGCGATGATGTCTTCGCGAGTCACCACCCGACCGCGGAAATTCGTCGAGATCTCTTCAATGATTTTCTCAACCGGATCGTAACCCATGTCGGTTTTGAACAACATGGGCCGAAATTCCTCGAGAAACTCCTCGTCGACCAGTCGACCCTCGCTTTTGAACAGATCACGAACGTCGGTCTTAAAAATATCGGTCGTCTTCTTCAGACCACGGCGAATTTTGTCAAAAAAGCCCATTTGAATTCGGAACTCGGATTTCGGAATGCGGAATTAAAAAAACAAAAGCGAGCCGGGGCGTCCCCGCCTCTGGAGGCCCCACAAAAAACTCAATCCTCACGTAAAAGCAGTTTATCAAGAATGCCGTTCACAAACTGCGACGAATTCTCGCTGCCAAATCGTTTCGCAAGTTCAACGGCTTCATCAATGGCCACTCGGTCAGGGGTGTCGCCATAGCGCATTTCGAAAGCACCAAGACGCAGCACATTGCGATCGGTGGCCGCCATGCGCGACAGGCTCCAGTTCTCGGCTTTTTCTTCGATCAAGGCGTCGAGCTCTGCCAGATTGCGTTTGACGCCTTGCACGAGCCCGATGGCAAACGTGCGCAGCGACTCATCCTTCAAACGTGATTCGACGAAGGGAGCCAGTAGGTCGACCGAGTCCCTGGGATTCAGATCCTCTTGGAACAGCGCCTGCAGGGCAACTTCCCGCGCTCGACTACGACGTTCCATGAGGGAGGCCTTGGGTGAAAGTGACAAACAACGAAATGACGAATGCAATAAAATTAGCCACAGATGAACACAGATGAACACAGATGAACACGGATGAACACAGATGAACACGGATGAACACGGATGAACACGGATGAACACGGATGAACACGGATGAACACAGATGAACACAGATGAACACAGATGAACACAGATGAACACAGATAAAGAAGGATTTTAGTCAATGATTGGAAGATCAAAAAGCTCCAGACCAATCCAAGAAAATCCGTGTTTATCTGTGTTTCATCCGTGGCTATTTTTTCTTTCTTTTCGTGAATCTTTGTGGCTATATGCTTGCGGTTATTCTACTCCGGCGGGCAGTTCTTGAGCAATCCGGCCATTTTTAATACGGCTTCGGCACATTCGGTGCCTTTGTTGCCGACGTTACCACCTGAGCGATGAATCGCTTGTTCCATCGACTCGCAGGTTAGCACACCAAACATGATGGGCAAATCGTTGGCCAGCGAAATTTCCATAAGGCCCAGACTCACTCCCCGATTGAGATGCTGGTCGTGACTCGTTTCGCCACGAATCACTGCGCCGAGGCAAACAATGCCAGAATAATTGCCGCTTTGAGCAAAGCGTTGCGCCACGATAGGAATTTCCCAAGAGCCGGGCACCCAGGCGACTTCGATCTGCGAGTCGTCCACACTCGCCGCTCGCAAGGTTTCGAGCGCCCCTTGGAGCAGCTTGTCGGTAATCGAGCGATTCCACTCGGCTACGACGATCGCAAAGCGATCGGAAGCGTCAGGCGGCGAAGTGGGAACGAGATTCGGCAAGGGTCTGGCTGATAGCTGAAAGCTGACAGCTCCTTTACTCTTTGATGCTCATCAAGAACTCGGCGTTCGACTGGGTCTTACGCAGGCGAGTCGTTAACAGGTCCATGGCGTCTTGCGGGTTCATTTCCGCCAAGACGCGACGGAGCAGGCAGACACGACGGTATTCTTCGGGGTCCATTAGCATCTCTTCCCGACGTGTACCGCTTCGGTTGATGTCGATGGCAGGCCAAATTCGCTTGTCGACCAGTTTTCGGTCGAGCATGATCTCGAGATTGCCGGTGCCTTTGAATTCTTCAAAAATCACCTCATCCATTCGGCTTCCTGTGTCGACCAGGGCCGTCGCAATGATCGTCAGCGAACCGCCTTCCTCGACTTTGCGAGCCGAACCGAAGAAACGCTTGGGACGCTGCATCGCGTTGGCATCGATGCCGCCCGAGAGTAACTTGCCCGAATGAGGACACTCCGAGTTCCATGCCCGGGCAAGCCGAGTAATCGAATCGAGAAAGATGACCACATCTCGCCCGTATTCGACCATGCGTTTTGCTTTTTCGATGACCATGTCGGCAACCTGAATATGTCGGGCGGCCGGCTCGTCGAAGGTCGAGCTAATGACTTCGCAGTTCGGGCCTTTGATCTCCCGCTCCATGTCGGTCACTTCCTCGGGTCGTTCGTCGATGAGAAGCATGAAGACATAGGCGTCGGGGTAGTTGGCCAAGACGCTTTTCGCCATTTTCTGCATGAGAATCGTTTTGCCGGCACGAGGCGGGCTGACAATCAAGCCTCGCTGACCGAAGCCCACAGGCACGATCATGTCTAATACCCGCATGTCGATGTTGTTGGCATCGGTATCCATCGAAATACGGGCATCAGGATGGTTGGGCGTGAGATTGTCGAAGAAGATCTTTTTGGAAAGAAGGTTGGGGTCTTGGCCATGGATCGCTTCGATTCGCAGCAAGGCGAAGTAACGCTCGTTTTCCTTGGGTGGGCGAATGGTCCCAGCAACGACCGCCCCCGTGTGCAGGCCAAAGCGACGAATCTGACTTGGCGAAACGTAGATGTCGTCGGGGCATGAAAGATAATGGTAGTCGGGGCTACGTAGGAAGCCGAACCCGTCGGGCAAGATCTCGAGCGTCCCTTCGCCGAACATCATGCCGTCGAGTTTTACGCGTTTCTTGAGGACCCGAAAAATCAGGTCTTGCTTCTTCAGACCCGCCGCTTCCTCGACGCCCTCGTTACTGGCAATCTCGATGAGCTCGGGCATGCTCATACGCTGCAAGGCCGCGATGTGAACATTGGGATCGGGCTTGTCGGTACGCTCGATGGTCTTTCCGACCCGGCGCACCCGCTCGGCCGCCTTGTCGAGTTCCTCGGCGAGCGATAGGGGTTCTTCTCGCTCCAACTCGGCGAGGCGATCACCAGCGCTTCCTTGGATGCCGTTATTTTGTTCGAGAGGGCGCCGCCTTCGCGGGGGACTCTGAGAGCGACCATGTCGTTGGCCACGATTGCCGGTTTCGGCCATCGGATGTGACTCCTGGAGAAGAAGCATATTGTCGGTGCGCGCAGGCACCTGACAGGTGGGAGAGTAAAAGTACAGGTGGGAACGTGGAGAAACCTAACGGGTCTTTCGCAATGTTCCGGGAAGGGAGGAAGGCGAGGGGAAACTAAGGGAGGAGATGGCGGCCTGACGATCACCGACCTGATATCAGTATTACAAGCATCGGCACGGCAAGCAACCGTATGGCGAGCAGAATAGAACCTTTTTGTGGGCAAATTTTCTAGGAGGAGAAACTATTGGTTGATCGAGAGCCGTTTCCAGAAATCTTGCACCTGGGCTTTTAAGGCCTCCAGCGAGCCCTGGTTGGCTACGACCTGGGTGGCTCGGCTCCTTTTTTCTTCAATCGGCATTTGAGCCTGCTCTCGAAGAGAAAAATCTTCTTCCGACCATCCTCGCAAGGCAGCCCGCTCGAGCCGTTTTTCCCGCGTCGCATCCACAAAGAGCACCGCATCGCAAAGGCTTTCCCAGCCCGCTTCGAGTAGCAAAGGAGCGTCGATCACTGCTGCTGGCACCCCTTTCTGGGCCAGCCGGTCAAGCTCTGCCTCAAATTGCAGGCGAATCTGGGGATGGAGGGTTTGCTCCAAGAACCGCAGTTCTTTGCTGCTGTCAGGCTGGGGGGAAAAGACCTGCTGGGCCACGGCCTGGCGGTTTACTTTGCCCGATTCACCAAGAATCCCTGAGCCCCAGCGATCGACGAGTGCTTGCTGGACATCTGGCAGATTGATGACTTCATGAGCCGCCCGGTCGGCATCGAGCACGACCGCGCCCAGGGCAGCCAGCTCGGCAGCGACTGCCGACTTGCCGCTGGCGATACCGCCGGTGATGCCGAGGATGTGCATGAGATTTAGGGAAGGTTTTTTTGAATTCGCCGTTTCGGCGTTTGACAAAGGAAAGTCGAACTCAGAAAGACGTTTTGTGCAAGAACGGAGTAGTAATAGTCGTACACAGTGTAACTTTTGCTGATGCCAAAGGTTGGAGTAAATTTGGCCCACCGCGTTAATCTGTTGGATTTGCGTTCCTTCGCGCCCTATTCTTCCGGCAGGTCGGCAACCTGGAAATTCCGGAATCTCAGATCGGTCGTCGGGTCGTGCCCCTGGATGGCCAGCGTGCCAGGCTCGAGCCGCAATCCCTTCCGCGGATTCTCGTGGGGCTTGCGCTCGTCGGTCCAGTCGCTGACTTGAAAACCGTTAACCCAAACCGCGATGTGCGGACCATCGGCGATGAGAGTTTTAGAGAACCACTCGTGATCGCGGGCGACAATGCGCCGGGCGTTTTGCCGACGAAAAATGCCCCCGGTGCCGCAGTCGGCTGGTTGGGTTGGATCATCGTCTTTCATTCCGTTATGGATTTGGCTCTCGTAGCCCATCATCATGTCGCCGGGAATGCAGCGAAAGAAAATGCCCGAGTTGAGCGAGTCGCCCGCGACAAAACACTCGAGCTGCAAAACGAAATCGCCATAGCGGCCCTCGCTTTCGATTTGGCCTTTGCCATCGAGCACGCGCAGCTCGCCGTCGACCGTAACCTCGAAGCGGCTTTTTTCGGCCAAGTCGGTGTTCCAGCCTTCAAGATCACGGCCATTAAAAATTGGTTTCATGCCGAGTGGCTTGAGGCGGATATTGCGAAACGCGATTGGGCCTTGGTTAAATTGGAGACCGATGTGGCCACGCTTGAGTAGTTTTGAATCGTCGTCACTTGGCACCAGACGGCCATCCAAGCGAACAAGAATTTGCTCCCCTTCGATCCTTACGTCATAAGCATGCCAAACATTGTCTGCAGCAAGGTCTAGGCCGTAGCGCGGTGTCCGTAAAAAAAGGCCGCCCTTGGCTTTCGCCGAAGCTTTGAACTCCAGATGGAACTCGTAATCCGCAAACTGAGTGGTTGTCGCCAGGAGCCCCATCGAGCCTTCGGTCGCTCGGATTTCACCCTCGGCAACCTGCCAATCGACGTCGCTGGTGGGCAGCCAACCAAACAGGGTTTCGCCATCGAAGAGCGAAATCCAGCCATCTCGAATTTGCTCGGCGGTGAGTTCGTTTTCCGCAGCAGCAGTGGCGGAGAAAAACGAGATCGCCATCAGCATCGAGAGACCAAATTGTTTCATGTCTGTCATTCCTCAAGAACAAGATTTCTAGTCAGGGCAAAGCCACGGGGTTGCAACCCCGTGGCTTTGCCCGATGGGGCAGCGTCAACCTTCGACAATTTCCAGCCGCACGTCAAACGGACAGACCGTATCGCCCGCAGAGGCACTGCCGCTCAATTCGAGGGCGAGCCGATTGTGCTCGGCTAGCAGCGAAGTGATGTCGAACAGCCCTTCGGCTTCGGCAACCAACGTTTGCCCATTGAGCCGAACCACCGCAGAGTCGGGCAACGGGTCGATCACCAACCGGGCAATCTCCCGTGCGACAAGCCCTGCAGGCCAATTGAACGACCGCAACCAGCGCGTGCCACGCTCGCAAGGCTCGTGTTGCCAAGGATGGCGAAGGCGGATGGTGTGGATGTCGAGCATGGTTTTGAAAGACAGAGTTTGAACCACAGAGGCACGGAGAACACAGAGAAAAAAGAGATAGGGGGAAACAAAAACTCGGTTTCCTCCGTGTCTCTGTGTTTCAATCTTTTCCCCTTTAATTCGGCACAAAACTTTTCGTCACGGTCGTTTCGCGTATTTGCCGCGTGTCGGGTTCGTAGACGCGAAGTTTGACTTGGATGCCACGCAGCGGGACGTTGTAGGGGGGCGAAGTTTCGCGCTCGCCGACGTCGTCGACGCCATTTACAGCACCAAAGCCGACGTCATCATCTAACTTGTTCATGCCCTGATCAACGGTCCCATCATTTTCTGTATCGAT
>JAADIN010000116.1 GCA_013151315.1 Planctomycetota bacterium
GTGGTTTTCAATGCGAAGTGCCTGGCGGTACTTATTTTCTCTACACGCCTTCGCCCAAAGGCTTGGAAGGCGGGCCTACTTTTGCCAACGGTGAAGCGGCGAGCCAATATCTCATCACCGAGCAATCGATTTGCACTGTGCCCTGGGACGATGCCGGAGCCTTTTTGCGTTTCTCGGTCACCTACGAAGCGGCAGACGAAGCGGCAGAGGATGCACTGATGGCGGAGACCGAGTCGCGGTTGAAGCAGATCAAGCCGCGGTTTTAGAGCAGCCGAGATTATTGATCGCTACGAATTCCTAAATTGCCGTAGCGATGGTAAACATGCGAGAGGCTCTGCTCTTGGAAATACCAAAGCAGCTCCACTCGACCGTGGGCAACGACCGGCGGCAATCGATTGGCCCGTGGACGCTGCTGCGGTGCGCACTTCGATCGGCACACGCGAAGGGTGGGCATAACGCAAACGAGTAGGATGGCCGGCAAGTAGGGCTTCGACCAGTTCCGCATCCGATTCTTCTACGAACTCAATCGCCCCCGCCCAATCATGAGTCAACTCCTCGATCAGTTTGACTTCGGTGGATTCCCAACCGGGCAGCGTGCTGATCACGGTGCGACATCCGGCAGTTCGTGCGGCCAGCGCGCGTACGAACAGGTCAAAAAGAGTATCGTCTGCGTGAATTCGCACTCGCAATTCTGAACTTGGCAGGTAGCGACGCACGTTGTCTTCGCCAAGGAGCTCGAAATGGTCGTGCGAGTGGCCAAACTCTTCGGCCATCCAATGTTCGTAGCTTTCGGCGGCGGCGACGATACGGCTGACTTCATTTTTATCGAGTTGGTCGCGGGTGGCGGCGGCTCGGAGTTGGTTGCAGACGTCATCACTCCGGCGATCTGTCAGATCGCGGCTACTTGTCAGATCGCGATTACTTGTCTGGTGGCGGCTATCTTGAAATTGCATGAGGGGGGCGACGTAATTGGGGCCGCCGGCTTTGATGCCTGGGCCGACCGCGCTTTTACCCATGCCACCGAAAGGCTGGCGCAACACGATCGCCCCAGTCGTCGGGCGGCGATTGATGTAGAGATTGCCCGCGCGAATGCCCTCTTTCCAAAGCTGATGTTCTCGCTCGTCGAGGCTTTCCAAACCCGAAGTGAGGCCGTAGCCAGTCGCGTTCACCAGGTCGATTGCCTCGTGCAAATTGCGCGCCGACATGACGCCTAACAGAGGCCCAAAAAATTCGGTGCAATGCGTCACGCTCTTCGGCTCGACACCCCATTTTACGCCCGGGCTCACCAGATGCGGGTTGTCCTCAAGATGGAGTCGGGGCATGACGGCCCACGACTCGCCTGGCTCGAGTTCTTTGAGCGATTTTTCTAGGTCACCACTTGGCGGACGAATCAGGGGCCCAATCTTCGAGTTTAATTTCCACGCGGAACCGACTTGCAGACTCTCCACCGCATCGCACAGTCGCTCGCGAAAACCGGCGTCGTGAAAAACTTCTTCTTCGAGAACGAGCAGCGAAGTGGCCGAACACTTTTGACCCCCGTGGCTGAACGCGGAGTGCAGCACGTGTTTGATCGAAGGTCCCGATCTGCGAGCGCGGTAACAATCGTTGCATTTTTTCCGCCCGTCTCGGCCAAGAGATGCATCGTCGGCTTGGCGGCAAGCATCTGCAGGGCCGTCTCGGTTCCGCCGGTGAGAATCACCGTGTCGATTTCGTCGTGGGTCACGAGTTGTTGCCCCACGCTTCGACCACAACATGGCATGAATTGCAAAGCGGTTTTTGGGACGCCACTACTCCAAAAACACTCGCATAGCAAATAGGCAATGAGCACCGTATCGGAAGCCGGCTTGAAAATGACGGTGTTTCCTGCCGCCAGCGCTGCTGCGATCCCGCCGCAGGGGATTGCGAGCGGGAAATTCCAAGGCGAAACGACTACCACAACGCCTCGCCCGCCAGCTTGCATTTCAGACAAATCATAAAATTCTTGGGCCGAGCGAGCATAGAATCGGCAGAAGTCGATTGCTTCGGAAACTTCGGGGTCCGATTCGGCAAGGGTCTTTCCTCCCTCGGCAAGCATCGCTCCCATGAGTTCACCGCGCGAGACGCAAAGCTGCTGGGCAACCTGAAACAGTATTTTTGTTCGCTCGTTCGTGGAGAATTCGCGCCAACCATCAGTGTCGTTTCGCGCACACTGCACAGCACGCGTAACATCTCCCGACGCAGCTTGAAAAAAACGGCCGACAACCACATCGGGACGCGACGGGTCGAGGGAGGTTTTGAGGCGCCGGCCGTCTACGATTTCTTGTCCCGCAATCACGAGCGGCACTTCCGTCGCGGCCTGATCGCAGCGGGATTGCCAACGTTCCAGAATGCCCTCAGCCCATAGGCCATTCTGAGTAAGCGACCAATCGGTATCAGGTTCGTTGCAGAATGGCGTTTTCAGTAACAATTCCGCATTCCGCAATCCGCAATCCGAATTCCCTCCTCGGTTTTGCTGTCGGTTGGGTTTCTGAGAGACCGTCGCCATGCGCTCGAACGATTGCAGGAAGGCACTCTCTAGCCGTTGCCAATCGTCGCTGTCGACACGCAACCTGAAGGCGTGACGTAGAAAATTCTCGGGCCCCGTATTTTCATCGAGCCTGCGCACCAAGTAGCCAATCGCATTAATAAAATCTTCTTGCCGGCAGGCCGGGGCGTAGAGCAGCATGTTTTGCGACAGCTCGAACAGGGCTCGACGTTGGTGGCTGGCCATCCCTTCGAGCATCTCGAATTGCACGCGATCGAGCCCACCAGCGCGAACGGCAAGTACCAGTCCGTAGGCAAGCGTAAACAGATTGTGCGAAGCGATCCCTAACGACACGGCCGCCAGATTGTCGGGCTCGATCCCAAACCGCAACATGCGCTGGTAGTTCGCGTCCGTGTCCAGCTTTTCGTCGTAAGTAGCCAGTGGCCAGCCAGAAGAGCTCGCCACGACTCGTTCCATTTCCATATTCGCGCCTTTGACGATGCGCAACGTCACCGGTGCTCCACCCGCTTCGAGCCGCCCGCGTGCCCAGGTAGTGATTCGCTGCTGGGTAGAAAACGAATCGGGAATGTACGCTTGCAGTGCAATTCCTGCACGCACCTGCTCGAGCCCAGCGCGATCGAGGGTGCGCATGAAGACTTCCGCCGTGATTTTTTTATCTTGATACTCCTCCATATCGAGATAAACAAATTTTGAGACTTCGGTGCCATCGCGTCGAGTGAATTTGCTCTTGGCTGCTGCCCGATAGAGTAGTTCCATGCGGTCGCATAGGATGGCGATCGAGTGCTCGCGAGCCAGCGCCGAGATTTGCGAATAGAGGGTTGAGATTTTTACGGAGATCACTTCAATTTCGGGCCGCTGCAGCGCTTGCAAATACCTTTTTAGCCGGCGCTCGGCTTCGCGCTCGCCTAGCAAGGCCTCGCCGAGGTAGTTGACGTTCATCCGCACGCCTTCTTCCCACCGCTGATGCAGATGGCC
>JAADIN010000154.1 GCA_013151315.1 Planctomycetota bacterium
TAGTTATGGCATCCCGCACAGTGCTGCTCATAAAGCTTTGGCCCCTGCAAAAACGGATCGTCATAAACCAGCGTCAGTGCCCCGGTGGGCGGGATCTTCGTCGGCGAGAGGGCCAACTCGATCACGCGCTCGGCGTCGTGATGGGCTTCTTGCTTGGCTTCAATAAATGCTTGCGAGGCGTCAAACCGGGCCGCATTCTCTTCGGTTCGCTCGTTGAATGCCGCGAAATTGTCGTCGTAAAGCGCCTGTGCGGTCAGATAGGCCGACCCGCCGAACAAAACGAATAGCAACGCCACATTGAAAAAATGGCCGATCCGGCTGCGACCGATCCAAGGCATCAAAAACATCACCGCGACCACGACGCCGGGAATGATAAACGCGCCCCAAATTTCCAGCTCTCCCGGAAACCATTTTAAAAATTGGAACAGGAACAAAAAGTACCACTCGGGCCGAGCGGCGTTGTAGGGGTTGGCCGGATCGGCCGGCGCGCCAAGTTCGGCTCCCTTCCAAACCGTCAGCGCCAAGACGACCGCCAGAACGCCGAGCGCTGCCACGCTGTCTTTGAGCACCTGATCGGGCCAAAACGTCGAATCGGGCCGCCGTCGTGGGTCTTTCGCATGCAGCCCGTGGCGACGCATCAACCACACGTGTAGCGCCAAAAATCCCACCAACAATGCCGGCAGTACGCCTGCGTGCAGCGCGAAAAATCGCGTCAGCGTTTGGTGTCCGTAGTCGCTCCCGCCGAGGGCGATTTTTTTGAGTGCTGGCCCGACGACCGGCGATTGGCTCGCAAGTTCGGTCCCGACGTTGGTCGCCCAATAGCCCTTCTGGTCCCAAGGCAATAGATAGCCCGTGAAAGAAAGTCCCAGCACGATCAGCATCAAAACCATACCGGTCAGGAAATTCAATTCACGCGGCGCACGATACGCGCCATCCCAGATGATTTGAATAAAGTGAATCGCCAGCAGCACGATCATCAACTGGGCCATGTAATGGTGCAACCCACGCAGCAACCACCCGCCCGCCATCCCATGCTCGATATAAAAAACACTCTCCCAAGCGGTCTGCGTACTCGGGCTGTAAGCCATCCACAAGAAAATGCCCGTGATCGCCTGCGTCATAAACGCCAAGACCAGTGTGCTGCCCCATACATATCGCCAACGAGAGCCGCCAGGCACGCTTTCGTAGAGCGCTTCGTGCAGCAAGCCGCGCACACCGGCACGGTCGTCTAGCCAATCAATCAGGGTGCGAACGGGTGCAATCATGTGGTGCGTTGCTGCTCTTTATGGCCAGTTTGGAAATCAAGGTACTCGACCCACACTTCGGTAACCGTCCCGCCGCCAGCCAGCTCGATCTCGCGCAGCTCGACAGGCAGCCGATCCATATCACGAGGAGAGACTTCTTCGTCGCCCCGCTCGCGCGTGCCATCCAATTTGAAAGCGCTCGTATGGCAAGGGCACCGAAAGAGATCGTCGCCTGCGGAGCCAATCTGGCAACCCGCGTGAGGACACTTGGCCGTAAAGGCGATCGGCTCGGTCGAGTCGGGTTGTCGCGAAAGAAAAACGGCCCCGACGCGCTGTTGGGGATAACGATTCCAAGCATCTTCGCGATCGGCAACCACAGGAAAATAACGGGGCATCCCGTCGTCGGGCACTTGGTCGAGCAAAGCAATCCGTACCTTCGGGCTCTTGCTCTTGCGCGAGAGGGGCGAGAGAAAAGTAATGAGCCCCGCAGCCAACGGCGTAAGCGTCGCGATCGCGCCGGTCACGATTGCCGCGCAAACCGCGAAAAACGACCGGCGGTCTTCCGGAGGAGGGAGAGCTGTTTTGGGTTGTTTGGGAGGGTTCGCCATACTGCTGCCTGTTGTGCGTTAGGTGGCGTCAAAGCCACGGGGTTGCAACCCCGTGGCTTTGACGATTATCCCATCGCGACACGTAGCGCGTCAAGAATGGCCTTGCGAGCGTCTTCCAGATTGCCTTGAAAGGTGATTCCCGATGCAGCCCGATGGCCGCCTCCGCCGAATTGCTCGGCAATGGCGCTGACATCAAAATCGGTCCGGCTTCGCAAACTTACCTTCGTCACCCCCTCTTCCAACGCGACAAACAGCACCGCCACCACGCTTCCGGCAACCGTATGCAGGGTGTTGATTGCATCTTCGGTGTCGGTTTTGTTCGCACCCGTTTCGTCAAAATCTTGCTGAGTGACATGCGTCGACATCAGCCGACCGTCCAAATCGGAAACCACATGATCAAGAATCCGGCCACGAAGGTGCAGCCGGGCCAAACTGTGTTGCTCGTAAAGTGCCGAAAAAATCGCCGGCGGTTCTGCCCCTGCCGCCGCCAGTTTGGCCAAAGCGAGAAACGTTTTTTCCGTGACCGACGAAAAACGGAACCAACCCGTGTCGGTCGCGATCGCAGCAAACAGGGGTCGGGCAATCTCCGGCAAAATTTTCACGCCCAGCACCTGGGCCAATTCAAGAATCAGTCGCCCCGTCGCCTCGGCCGTGTCGTCTCGAATCACCGTGGCACCCAGGTCGTCGCTGCGGACATGATGATCGATCACTGCCCGCGCGCCGGGAAAAAACTTGACCACCTCAGCCATCGGGCCCAGTTGCCCCCAAGCACTCGTATCGACCACGATCAGCGCATCGAGCTTCATAAGTTCCGCAGCTTGAACGTCTTTGCCCATTCGCAAACCTCATTCCGTTCATCGATAAACCGGATATGTGCCGGCACGGCATCGCCGTTGACGATCGTTGCCTGCTTGCCCAACGACCGCAGCACCACAGCCAGCGCCAATTCGCTGCCAACCGCATCACAATCGGCCCGGCAATGGCTGGTGAGCAAAAACGACTGATGCTCGTTGATGATCTCGACTAAGGGTTGCCAATCAATGGTCATGCTTTCTCCAGAGTTTCTTGCATGGGGTAACTATCCTTAAAGAGCCACGGATTGAACACGGATGAAACACAGATTAAGGAAAAAGAAGGCTGTCGCCAATATTTTTATTTATCCGTGTTCAATCCGTGTTTCATCCGTGGCTAACTACTTTTCTTAAACCAAAACCATACCGCGCACTTGCGCAATGTCTTTCTCTAATTGCTCCACCAACTTTTTTTGGCTCTCAAACGCAACAATCCCGCGCAACCGTTCACAAATTCCACTTCCAACGGCTGGCCGTAGAGCGACTCGTCGTAGTCGATCAAATGCACTTCGACCTTGAGCTGCGTCTGCCCAAACGTCGGATTGGGCCCCAGGCTAATCGCCGCGGCATGAGGGCTCGAATTGACCCAAGCTCGCCCCGCGTAAACGCCCGTCTTCGGAAGCAACGTGTCGACCGCTTCGAGATTGGCCGTCGCAAAACCGAGCTTGCTGCCCCGGCCCGCTCCATGAGTCACCATACCGCGAATTCGATAGGGTGCCGAGAGCATTTGAGCCGCCAACGCCACCTGCCCCTCCGCAATCAGCCGCCGCACCCGCGAACTCGAAACCAACTGCCCATCAAGTTCATACGGCTTCACCACATCAAGCGATATACCGGCTTCGCTCGTCAGCTTGCCAAGCAGCTCGACATCGCCTTCGCGATTGTGCCCAAAGAAAAAATTGGGCCCCTCGACCATCGCCCGGGCGGCCAGCGACTCACAAACGATTTTTTCAAAAAACTGCTTTGCCGAAAGGCCGAGCAACTGCTCGTCGGTCGGATAGGCAATGATCTTGTCGACGCCATGTGCGGCCAACAGTTCGGCTTTACGCTCGGTCCAAGTCAACGGCGGCGGACATTCGTCGGGCCGCAGTATCCTTACCGGATGAGGATCAAACGTAAGCACGATCGCCGGTCCGCCTACCTTGCGAGCACGCTCGAGCAGCAGCTTGACGATCCGCAAGTGCCCCTGATGCACCCCATCAAAATTACCAATCGCCACGGCACCGCCCCGCTCGGCGTCAGTCAATTGATGAAGGTCACGAAGGATCGGCACGATGACGCTTGAGGGGTGAAGGAGGGCAAATCGCTTGTGCTACGGCAACTCCAAGATTATTCTGCGAGTAGACGCTGAGGTCAACGCATAAAGAAAGAGAAATAACCGCGAGCTGACAAGAGAGTAGCCGCGATCTGACAGATCGCCGGAGTCAATGCGCCCAAAAGCCTAAAATGGATCAGCAAACCTACCTAACACCCGACATCGCGCCCCGACTGGCCGCCATCGACATTGGCAGCAACAGCATTCGGCTGGTCGTGGCCGAGGCCCAGCCCGACGGGCGCTACCGAATCCTCGACGACGAACGCGAGTCGACACGGCTCGGTCGATCACTGGCGACCACAGGCACGCTCGACAAAGATTCGATCGCCGCTTCGCTCGACGCCCTGCGCCGCTTTCAGTCGATCGTCTCGGGGCTCGGCGTCGAAAACTATCGGGCAATCGCCACCTGCGCGGTACGCGAAGCGACCAATGGCGAAGCTTTCTGTCGACAGGTGAAAGAGCAACTTGGCCTTTCGATCGAAGTCATCAGTTCGCAAAAAGAAGCCCACTTGGCCTTCCACACCGTCGGCGTTTTGACCTCAAAGGAAAGAACACGGTGCTCGCCGACATCGGCGGCGGGAGCACCGAAATCGTCCTTGCCTCGGGCGAGCTCATCGAGGCCATCTATGCGACTTCGTTGGGCGCAGTTCGATTGAGCGAAAAATTCGGGCAGTCGCTCTCCGGCGAAGATTTTGATCGCATGCAGAGATGGATTGATCGACAATTGAAAAAGACAACCGAAAAACCGGGGTCTCCACTCCACCTACTCATTGGCTCCGGCGGCACGTTTACAGCACTGGCAAATATCGTGATGGCCGCCAAAGGACAGTCGCGACTGCCCGTCGCCGGTTGCCAAGTCTCGCGCTCCAAGCTACGTCACCTAATCGATCGACTACGCAAGCTCTCGCTCAAACAACGTCGCGAAGTCGCAGGCCTCAACCCCGATCGTGCCGATATCATCGTGCCCGGACTAGCGACCATCGACCGCATCATGCGACGTTTCAAGGTCAATCTCCTACAAGTCCACAGCTACGGCGTTCGCGATGGGCTGCTCTTGTCGATGATCGAGCGGCTTCAAGGCGGTATCGATGCCGAATCCGTCGACGAAGTCGATCAAATCGAACGGTTCGCCGCGAACTGTCACGTCGAGCTCGACCATGCTCGCCATGTGGCCATGCTCAGTTCACAAATTTATACCGGCCTCAGCAAACTTTATGAGCTTGATCCTAGCGATGCCCGCCTGCTCGACGCCGCGGCCCGAATGCAGGATGTGGGCTATCTCATCAACTACGAATCGCACCACAAACATTCCTACCATCTCATTTTGCACAGCCGCATCGAGGGTTTTCGTCCCGAAGACTTGGAGCTGATTGCCAATGTGGCCCGCTACCATCGCGGCGCGGAGCCCAAACAAAAGCACGACAATTTTCGTTGCCTCAGCGATAGCAACCAAAAACGCGTGCTCGCACTCTCGGCAATTCTTCGCCTCGCCGGCGGCCTCGACCGCAGCCACAACCAAACCGTGCGTTCGGTCGAAGTCTGCGGCGCGAAAAAGAAAATCGAGCTCGTCGTCTCGGCCGACGAACATCCCGAGGTGAACCTCTGGGCCGCCCGCCGCCGGATGGGGCTTTTTGAGAAAGTTTTTGATGCGGAGGTGGCTTTTCGCTGGGACGGGTAAGGCAGAGCGCGAAACCCTAAACCATCGCATGCCATAAACGACGCCGACATGAGTCGTGATCCTACTACCAAAGGCGATCTACATCATAGTGGTCCAAGACCGAATCGTTACTGACGACCGAAATTTGCTCGACGATTGCCTGGGCAACTATTAACCGGTCAAATGGATCGCGGTGGTGGAATGGGAGAGAAGTGAGTGGGGCCACATGTTTCGGCTCAATCGGAAGAATACGAAATCGATTGGACACGATCTGCTCTTCAAAAAACTCCTGAAACGGCACCTCAAGAGAATATTTGCCAATACTGATCTTGATCGCAATCTCCCAGTAACTGGCGGGGCTGATCACGATATCATTTTCTGGTTCGGCGATCGTTTCCCTCGCCAATTCGCTAAGCCGCGGGTCGCCCAGAACAAACCATAAGAAGGCATGCGTATCCAGCAAGACGATCATGGCATGGTCTCTTGGAAGTCGGCCAAGTGCTGGTCGTCCTCAGCAAGAATAGTAATTTTCCCCTTGGCAGTACCTGGCACGCGCGGCTGGAATTTAATCTGCGTCTGCCCCGTAATTTTTGCGATGCACTGCTTGTCACGAGTGATGAAAATCTCATCTCCCTCGTGCAGTGAATCAATAAGCTCGACGAGTCTTGATTGAGCTTCCTGGATCGGTATCGTTGCCATGTCATCAACTCCAATTCAACCGGGGCGACCGTTTTCCGTGCCTCTCTATTCTACGCGAAAGCTGCC
>JAADIN010000077.1 GCA_013151315.1 Planctomycetota bacterium
CCCGCCGTTCTCCTGCTGGGGGAACCCCATCGCAAGCTACACAGCCAAGCCCATGCCGGGAAACGTCGCTTAGTGATTCAGATGCCTGTCAAGTCTCGAGAATTGCGCAAAGCAATTCTGATGGTGCTTGCTGATGTCAAATAATCAGCCTTCGCCTTTTTCATGGCTTCACCCACCCAAAAACTGTAAAACCGAAAGGATTCTCCTCAAGGCGCGGGACGTGCAGTCAATCCTCAACCTCGACAGCTTTGCGCGGGCTCGTAATTTTGAAGTTACCCTACTCCGCAAACATCTCTGCACGCAGGCGCTTCATGCCGCGTAGCCAACGGTCGTAGTCGGAGGCTTTGTTTTGAAAAAACTTTCGCACCTCGGGATGCGGAAGAATAAGAAATTCTTCCGCCTCGATCGACTCGACGACCAAATCAGCGACGGCTGACGGCTGCAAGGCAGTCGCTTGCAATGTCTTCGCTTCGGGATGATCGCCGGCGATCATGTCGGTCCAGACACCCATCGGACAAAGGCAGGAAACTTGGAGCCCCTGATCGCCGTAAGTTACCGCCAGCCATTCGGCAAACGACACGGCCGCATGTTTTGAGGCCGCGTAAGCAGCGGCCCCGATTGCGGTCAGAAGTCCTGCTGCCGAAGCAGTATGGAGCAAATAGCCGCTGCCTCGCTCCAGCATTCCTGGCACGACGGCTCGTGCGCTATAAACGTGGGCCATGAGGTTGACATCGAACATCTGTCGCCACTGGTCGTCGGGTAATTCTAGATCGCCAGGTACTAAGATGCCTGCGTTTGCGCAAAACAGATCGATCGGACCGTATTTTGATTCGGCATCGGCAACCAGTTGCTGAATCTGATCTTCCTTTGCAACATCGCAAGCGACCGCCAGCCCGCCGATCTCCTCGGCGACGACCTTCGCACGGTCGAAATCCAGGTCGGCAACAACAATTCCCCGCGGCGACTCGCAAGCAAAACGCTTGCATAAGGCACGACCGATGCCATGGGCTCCGCCGGTAACGACTATCACTCGATCTGCAAGCTTCATCAATTATTCGGGCCAGGCTTCTGAGCCAAGGTCGCCTTCAATCTTTTGGGTTGTTTGCAAAATTTTCCACCACACGTTTTGGATGACATTTTAGGGGCGCCCGGTTAGAATTGTCAATTTCCCTTGGACACCGAGCCGCAGCGTCAGCGTTGGCGGCTGCCATGGTCCGCAGGCGAGCAGCGAAGTTATTTTTCAATGACCGAGCCAGACCGCCCCGGCTCGAATCCGGTTTGAAAGAAAATGAATCCCTCATTTGACCAGTCCGTACCGGTTCGGCCGGGTGAAGAAGTCGATATCGCTCGACTCGAATCTTATCTCCTTTCCCACTTTCCTGGAATGAGCGGGCCTCTTGTCGTCGAGCAATTTCCTAGCGGGTTTTCTAATCTGACTTACCTGTTGCGACTGGGAAACCAGGAATTGGTATTCCGACGCCCACCGGTCGTCAAATCGGCACACGATGTGGGCCACGAGTATCGAGTACTTTCCAAACTCTGCCGAGTCTACCCGCCAGCGCCTGATCCGTTGCTCATGTGCGAAAACGAGCAAATCCTCGGCTACCCGTTCTTTGTGATGCAGCGTCTACGCGGCGTCATCCTGCGGAAGACCAACACGCCCAACGAGCTGATCGCAACCCCGGGGCTCGTCACGACACTTTGTGAATCATTCATCGACAGTTTAGCCCAACTGCACCGGCTAGACTATCAGGCAGCCGGGTTGGAAAATCTCGGACGGCCCACCGGCTATGTCGAGCGGCAGGTGACCGATTGGGTCGGCCGATATGCCAAAGCAAGAACCGACGACTATTCTGAAATGGAATGTTTGGGCGATTGGCTTGCCGAGCACCTGCCGGCCGACGTCCCGGCGTCGCTGATTCACAACGACTACAAATACGACAACTTGGTGCTTGATCCTCGCAATCTGAGTCATATCATCGGCGTACTCGATTGGGAGATGGCCACGATTGGCGACCCGCTGATGGACCTCGGCTCGACGCTCGCCTACTGGATCGAGGCGGACGATCCGCCCGAAGAACACGCGCGAGCGTTCGGCCCAACAATGCTTCCGGGCAGTCTGACTCGAGCGCAGCTTACCCAGCGTTATGCCCAGTCGGCCGATATCGAGCTACCGGACATGAGTTTTTATTACGCCTTTGGTTTGTTCAAGCTTTCGGTGATTGTCCAACAAATCTACGCCCGCTTTGCCGCAGGCAAAACCCAAGACCGGCGCTTTGCTCGAATGAATACCGTCGTTGAGTCGCTGGGCAAAACGGGCCTACGAGTTGTTGAAACTGGGAAGATTTAGAACCTCTCTTGAGGGCCCTGACGGTCGGAGGTGGACACCAGGACAGGGCCCTCTATACTTGCCCTTTCACGACTCCATTAGCCGTAGCTAGAAACAGGCAAGGAATTTCTATGAATACAATCGACTATATTCGTCAAGAAATGAACATGAGCAAGGCTTGGATCGGCAGCTTGATGGCCGACCTACAGGACGCCCCTCTGACGGTTCCCACTCCCAATGGCGGCAACCATCCGCTCTGGATTGTCGGGCACCTTGCCTATAGCGAATCCAACATCTTCCACTGTTTTATCCAGGGCAAAGAAAATCCCTTGGGCGAATGGAAAGAGACTTTTGGCATTGGTTCGCAGCCGGTGAACGATGCGGCCGCTTACCCTTCTTACGACGAGTTGCTTGCAAAGTTTGAAGCCGTCCGTGCCGAAACGCTTGCCTATTTGGAGACGATTACCGACGCCGATCTCGACAAGCCTTCTCATGGTCCGGAAGAAAAGAAAGCCTTTTTCGGCACCGTCGGACAATGCCTCGCCGTCATGACGACCCATCTGGCGTTTCATGGCGGGCAACTGGCCGACGCGCGACGCGCAGCGGGCCGTGATATTCTGATGGCCTGATACGAAGCCCAATTCTAAGAGTTGTCAAAGCACTAGTACAGCGTTTCAGCTAGGAATTAGGGTCCGTGTTGTGAGCCGTAGGCGCTAGCCTCGGGTTTTCTCCGCTCCAACCGTGGCTAACGCCAAAACGCCGGTGATCTTGCGCTTGTCGTGGTAACCGTTACGAACCACCTATCGCTCGCCTAAAACGCAGGCTGACGCGAAACGGCTAGCAACGGCATGGGACTACGAATCATAGGCTGCGTGGAGATTGAAATTCCGACTTGCAGTACGCCCGGATAGCTTGCGTTGAAGCGACTCTGGCAGAACCGGCAGTCAGCAAGATGGACAGCCATGCTCGAGGCGAGACCCAAGTCTTCTAGCAACTCCGAGCCCGTTATGTGGGCGTGATATTCTACGAAGTGACTCTTGCACTCGGCACAAGAAATTCCTCCGTATCCTCCCTCGCTGTTGGAGGTAAGCAACGATCCACTCACAACAACTCCCGCGGCAACGAGCAACATGCCCAGCAGGCTCGTTTGAACAAGCTTCTTGGTCCGGGTGCGCGCCCGAGAGGCATCAAGCTTACGGACCATCCGAGACAGCTCGCCCTGAGGGCAGTTGTTCCAGTCGCCGAGCCCTTCTTGATCGCCGGGAATGGATTTTTGGTTGTTGGACATGGATAAATCCTCCCTCAGTCTCAGCACGCCGCCCCAAAGGCATTGGGGGCTGACAACTCAATAGTAGCTTCAACCAGTAAATAATCGTCTATTTCTGCCTGCAAGTCTGTGAGGCAGCTCACAGTGTTCTATGCCGGTAAAACAAGCGGCTAATCAAATCTCGCTCAAACGGCCCCACTCAAACGAGGTATCGGTATGTTTACGCTATCGGCCAATCGGGCAATGTCGATCAAGCGGATCTTCCTTCGCCCCAATTCTAGGAGGCCCTCTGCTTGCAATTCGCCAAGTACCACGGTCACCGTCTCGCGTGTACTGCCAATGATACTCGCCAAATCCTGGTGAGAAAGCTTAATCCGCAGCCCCACCCCGCCGCCGCTGGGTTGCCCGTACTTCTCTGCTAGCTCTAACAGCAAGTGGACAAGCCGTTCGCGATTCGAGTGGAAAAGGAGATACTTGAGTCGTCTTTCGACCCGCTGGCGGCGCAATCCAAAGAGCTTGGTCACTCCTAGCGAAACGGTCGGGTTTTCTGCCAGAAGGTTTTGCATGACCTCGCCCGAAATGAGAATCACCGTTGATTTGTCGACGGCCTCGGCATATTCCTCACGTTGTTCGGTGCCCAGCAGCGAGAGCTCACCAAAAATCTCACCTGGCTCGATGAACGCAAGGATCGTTTGTTTTCCGTCCTCCGTAAAGCTGCCTATTTTTATGCGGCCCTGGGCAAGCAGCATAACACTGTCGGCGCTGTCGGCCGGCAAGTAGACGGGCGTCCCGCGAGGAAACTGCCGCATACGACAGCGTGCCTCCAAAGCCGCGAGCTGTTCGGGGCTCAGACGTTGAAAGAGATCGCAGCGTTTCAAATACCAGAGTCGTTCTGACATACCAATAATTGTCGTGGTTTGGGTGCGTTTAGTCCATGGTCGCCCAGTAGCCGCCACGGGCGTGATCGAAGACGGCTGCTTGGCCGGGTCGGCTCGTGTCGAACTGGCCCTCTCGGTAGACCTCGTGTCCTCGGACCCAAGTACGCACGGGCCAGCCCATGAGTTCTTCGCCATGCCAGGGACTCCAGCCACATTTGGTCTGCTGCTCTTCATTGCGAACTTGCTGCGTCTTTTCCAAATCGACGAGTACCAGATCGGCATCGTAGCCGACCTCAATCCGGCCTTTGTCGACAATATCCCATACGCGAGCCGGCGCGTCGCACATCCAATGGACGACTTGTTCGAGGGTGCAGCGGCCCTGGTGGACTTGGTTGAGCATCAGCGCTAGCGAGTTTTCAATCGCCGGCACTCCCGAAGGGGCTTTGGGGTAGTCTTGCTGCTTTTCTTCGAGCGTATGCGGAGCATGGTCGGTTGCTACCACTTGAATTCTGTTCTCGGCAAGCGCCTGCCAAAGCTGCTCGCTGTCGTCGGCGGTCTTGATCGAAGGGTTGGCTTGGATGAGTGTTCCCAGCCGAGCGTAGTCGTCGATGTTGAAGAGCAAGTGGTGTGGGCATGCTTCGGCAGTAATCAAATTGCGGTGATCTTCGAGAAGCTCGGTTTCTGCGCCAGTCGAAACATGCAGCACATGAAATCGATGCTGATGGCGAAAGGCGAGGTCGATTGCTCGGCGAGTCGCGATGATCGCCGCCCGATGGTCGCGCACGCGCGAGTGGTCGGCCACATTGGTACTCTCTCGATATTTTTCTGCGTTGGCTCGAACGGTGGCTTCATCTTCGCAGTGGGCCGTGATGGGTAGGGTCGTCTCGGCAAAAATTCGCTCGAGGGCCTCTTGTTCATCGACCAGCAAATCGCCCGTGCTTGATCCGAGAAAAATCTTGATACCCGGTGTGTTCGTTGCTTGGCGTAAGTCGTCGACGTTGTCGGGGGTCGCGCCGATATAGAAACCAAAATTAACGAGCGATTTTTCTGCACCGAGTGCCAACTTCTGGTCAAGCAATGCTTGCGTCGTCGCATTCGGCACCGTGTTTGGCATTTCCAGAAAAGTCGTCACTCCGCCTTTTGCACAAGCGCGACTCGCCGCGGCCAAGTCTTCTTTATGCGTCAGCCCGGGCTCACGGAAATGCACTTGATCGTCGACCACGCCGGGCAGCAGATAGAGGTTGGTTGCGTCGACGGTCTCCTCCGCGGCAGTTTGACTTGCCGGATCAATCGCAGCGATTTTTCCGTCTTCCAGTAGCACAGAAACCGATTCGATGCCGGTAGGCAGGACGACTTGGGCGTTTTTTATGAGTGTTTTCATAGTTGATGATGCGTAGGAGGGGTTGTTTGTCTCGTATTGTACGGATATTTGCTGAGGACGCATGGGCCCCTTTTGCGCTGGCTGCGGTACCTGCCTTTTTCTCAAACGGCAAAGAGAGGAGCCCGCGGGAAACGCGAAAGTACGGTTTTAACAAGCATTCAACCGGTCTGTTCTCTGGTGGATAGGCAAAGATCCATTCGTAGTGAAAAAATTTTCGCGTTTTTTCGCGCGTTTCGCGGGCCTGTTTTTTCCCTCGTGTTTTGCGACAAAAGCCCAACGATTCGGCATTCCGAACTCCGAATTCCGCATTCGCCGGTCCCTTCCACTGCAACACCCTCGCGCGGTAGAATGGCCGATCGGATAGACAACCGTTCACGATATGAACCAACGCCTAACAACTAGCAACTTTTTTCCATGACCAAACATATCTTCGTAACTGGCGGCGTCGTCAGCTCTTTAGGAAAAGGGCTCACCAGCGCCTCGGTCGGCATGTTGCTCGAACAGCGCGGGCTCACCGTCCGGATGCAGAAGCTCGACCCGTACATCAACGTCGATCCCGGCACGATGAGCCCCTACCAGCACGGCGAAGTCTATGTCCTCGACGATGGTAGCGAAACCGACCTCGACCTGGGCCACTACGAACGCTTTACCCATTCGCCGCTCACTCGCGATTCCAACTACACCACCGGCCAGATTTATCAGTCGGTCATCAACAAAGAACGCCGGGGCGAGTTTCTCGGCAAGACGGTGCAGGTGATTCCCCACATCACCAACGAAATCAAATCGGTCATCCACAAGGTGGCCGACGAGTCGGTCGACGTCGTGATTACCGAAATCGGCGGCACAGTCGGCGACATCGAAAGTCTTCCCTTCCTCGAGGCAATTCGACAATTTTCCTTGGACGTCGGCAAAGAAAATTGCCTCTACCTGCATCTTACCTTGGTGCCGTATCTCAAGGCGGCTCGAGAACTAAAAACCAAACCGACCCAACATTCGGTCGGCCAATTACGCGAGATCGGCATCCAACCCGACATCCTCGTTTGCCGAACCGAGCAGCCAATGAGTCGCGAAGAGTGCGAGAAAATCGCCCTCTTCTGCAACATCGAACTCGAAGCCGTGATCGAAGAGCGGGACAAAGACTTTTCGATCTACGAAGTGCCGCTCAGCCTATTCGATCACCGGCTTGACGCACAAATTTGCCAAAAATTGGGCCTGCAAACCCACGAGCCCGATCTCGAAATGTGGCGCAACCTGCTCCAGCGGCTACGCAATCCGCAGCACGAAGTGAGCATTGCGGTCGTCGGGAAATATGCCGACCATCGGGATGCCTACAAATCGATTTACGAAGCGCTCGACCATGCCGGCATGGCCAACACGGCACAGATTCGCTTGGCTCGAATTCGGAGCGAAGACGTCGAATCGGAGGGCCCCGAGCGGCTGCTTGCCGGCTACGACGGCATACTTGTTCCCGGCGGTTTTGGCGAACGGGGCGTCGAAGGCAAAGTCGCCGCGGTTCGCTATGCTCGCGAGAAGGGCATTCCGTTTTTCGGCATCTGTCTCGGAATGCAGTGTGCGGTCGTCGAGTTTGCCCGCAATGTGTGCGAACTCGAGGGGGCCCATTCGACCGAGTTCGACAAAGAGACGGCCCACCCGGTAATCTGCCTACTCGACGACCAACAAGCGATCACCGACAAGGGCGGCACGATGCGTTTAGGCGCCCAGCCCGCCAAGCTCAGCCCTGGCAGTCACGCGGCCGAGTGTTACGGAGCAGAAGAAATTTCCGAGCGACATCGGCACCGATACGAAGTCAACAATATCTACCGCGGCCAGTTTGTTGCGAACGGATTGCTGATTTCCGGTACTAGCCCCGACGACTCGCTGGTCGAAATCGTCGAGCTTCCCGAGCACCGCTGGTTTGTCGCGGTACAGTATCATCCCGAGTTCAAATCGAAGCCAACCGCTGCCCACCCGTTGTTCCAAGGTTTTGTCAAAGCAACCATCGGCTACCACACCGCCAAGCACGGCAAAACGTCAAGCGAGCCGGCTCGTCCCGAGCCCGAATACCCAAACCCGAATGCCCCCCTCGACATAAAAACATGAGCGAAGACAAGAAAATTATTATCGACGACGACTGGAAGAGCCAAGTCGCGGCCGAGAAAGAAGAGCTCAAGCGAGAAGCAGAAGAGCAGCCGGCCGAGTCGCCTCCGTCACAGGAAATGCCGCCTCAGGAAATGCCGCCCGCTTCGTTCGAGATGCTCATGACGATGTTTGCGACCGAGGCCATGGCCGCCCTAGGGCAATTGCCCAATCCGATGACCAACGAGCTCTCGATCAACATCGAACATGCGCGTTACGCAATCGACATGTTGCAGATGCTCGAAGAGAAGACCAAGGGAAATCTGGAGCCTAACGAAGCGAAGACACTCGAAGATCTGCTCCATCAACTACGGATGCTGTTTGTAGCACAAAAACCGGCCACTTAAAAAGCCATGTCCGGCCCGCAAAAGTCGAGAGCCCTTCCAAAACCGACTTGCCTCCATCCTCTATTACAACCTTTCGCCAATACTGCACTGTGCTAGTGCCAGTCGGCGGTATTCCAAATCCCAGAGACCGACGGCACCTAGGGCAATTGGATTGGTGGACTCTCAATCCAGGCACCTTCGATTTTACAAAAAAATCGGGAAAAGGAACCCTGGCCTCTTTGGTTCTCTGCTTTCCATGCGACAATCCGGGATTGAGCCAGTTGGGCCCCAGGAGCCTCAGGCAAGGAACTCGCAATTGAGGAAGAAACGAGGATTCGAGCGAAATCCTAGGAGCTTTCCGACTCTTCGCTAGCTGATAGCAAGGTGCTCGCTTGCCTTGTGGAAGGTAGGCGATTTCCTTACTATCCGCGAGCTTTGGAGTGTGCTTGTATTGCTGTTATCCCCTGGGACCTGTGCTGTAAATATGTTGCTTGAATATGAGGTCAAAAGCGGTAGCCGCTGTTGCTGTGTTACGCAGAATGCGCTGAAACCTGGAGATGTATTTTTCTCGGTGCTGGAGTTGCAAGGCGACAAGTTTCTACGGCACGACTACTGCGTCGAAGCTTGGCCCGGCCCGCCCGAAGATTGCCTCGGATGGTGGCGCTCGCGGGTGCCTACCGGAGACGAGACGAAACCCAAATTAGCTCCTGCCGATGTCATGCTGAATCTGTTTGCCGCATTAGCCGAGCGGACTGAGGACCTCGAGTTTCGCTACCTGCTTGGGCTCTTACTCCTGCGGCGTCGCGTGCTGCGTCGAGACGACTCGAAGCAAGACGACGCCGGTCGAGAAGTGCTTGTGCTTCATTGTCGTCGTCGAGACGAGCAATACGAGCTCGTCGTCGCAGAGCCCGATGCCGAGCAGGCCAAGCAGCTCCAACAGCGAATGATCGACCTGCTGTATGGAAATGATAGTCCATGACGAATGACCGAATGACGAATGACGAAATACCAACCGTAGCGACCGGTGCGTGCTTAGCCACCTCCCCCCATTCGCCATTCGGTCATTCGTCATTTCCCTGCTGCCTACTGCTACTGATGGTCGTGTTCTGCTGCTCCGGCGCTACGTGTTCTCGGTCGTTGCGAAACCCCTTCGCACCGCTAGGGCCCCCAGCGCCAAACGTGCTTGCCGCCGGCGCTTCGATCGATCAAGTCATCTCTGCCGTAAACCTCAACGCGGGTCGAATTCAAAGTTACCAAACCAACAATGCTTCGATCACTGTCCCTGGAATGCCCGCGATTCCCTTGCTTCGCGGAAACATCGTTGCTCAAAGGCCCGGCCGGTTGCGCCTTCAGGCATCGACCGCACTTACGGGGCCTGAAGTCGACATGGGGAGCAACGACGAGCTGTTTTGGTTTTGGGTGAAAAGGAACGAACCGCCATCGCTCTACTTCTCGCGCCACGATCAGTTCGTCGGCAGCGCCGCCCAGCAAGTGATGCCAATCGACCCAAAATGGCTTCTCGATGCGCTCGGGATGGCGCAGTTTTCTCCTAACGACCAGCACCAAGGGCCTTTGCCACACGGCGATGGGACGTTGGAAGTTCGCTCGATCATTCAGTCGCCTACGGGCACCCTGACCAAGAGCACGGTCATCGACGCCAGCCGAGCCTGGGTGCTCGAGCAACATGTCTACGACAGCGGAGGGCAGCTCATGGTCAGCTCTCGCGCTCGTCGACACCGTTTCTACCCAGCAATGGGCGTCTCGCTGCCGCAAGAGATTGAAATCCGGGTACCAGCGATGCAGTTAGCGCTGACGATCGACGTGGGCACGGTCCTTCTAAATCAGGTGGCCGAGAATCCAGCTCTGTGGACGCTGCCCGTCTTGAACGGCTATCCACAAATCGATTTAGGGTCAGCGCCCCCGGGAGCAGTTCCTGCCGTCGGTAGCGCCAGTTACTCTGCTCCAGCCAAGGGTCCGTCGGTGGTTGCCACACCTGCGGTGGCACTTCGTCCGCCCGCTTTCCCAGCACCAGTTAGCATCATCGTTCCGCCTTCGGCAGCCGAACTGCAACCGGTGACCCAACAGCTTCCGCCAGGCGGAATCCGAGCCAATGCGGAATTGGGATTGCGTTAGTTTTGGCTGAAGTCGAACTGCTGGGCAGTCGGTCGGCCTAGTGGGTTCTTAAGATAGCGCTGTCGACAGTCGCCGCAAAGGTCGTAGCGAGCATGGTGATAGACCTCGTCGCATATCGCTTCGCTTTCCGTTGCATCGAGATGTTCAAGGATATCATGAATTTCTAGCAGATGGTCTCGGTCTTCGCTCAGGTCGTCTTCGATCGGATCGAGTGAAGCATAAACTTCGAGACGGACAACATAGCGTACGCTATTTTCGGAATCGAGGGGTCGTTTGCAACCGTCGCATGTGTAGTTGATCACCGTACCAGTTCCTCTGAGATGACATGTCCGACCAAAACATCCGCCGTAAGGTTTGTCCCCCACGCAGATGTCTCTACCCTCATCCTAGCGAGAATCAACGACCGGGAGCAAGACAATCTTGGAATTGTTTTTGAGATCGCCTTTTCTTTCAAGCATGGTTCAAAATATTTTTTCAGTGTCGACTTCCTTGACAAAAAAAAAGCGGGAGACGGCAAACCGTGTGCCGATTCCTCTGTTGCCAAGCCATTTTGCCGACTTGGGACCAATCTCTCTTCTGAGAGCAAGCAGAATTGCCCGCTGGTCTTGTTACCCAGCTCTCATTAGAATGGAAGCACGCAGATCGGAAGCCCAGAGCGCCCAAGAGGACTGGTGAAGCTATGTCGATCGTTCAGGCCAGCGGACTCAATTCGAGTGTTTTAGTACTCAATCGCCAGTACATGGCGATCCATGTGGTCGGCGTACGCCGAGCGTTTGGGCTCCTGCTCAACCAACTGGCCGAAGTGATCCACCTTGAGGAGGGGCAGTACGGCAACCACGATTTTCAGTCGTGGCGAGAGATCAGCGAGCTCAAAGCGGCTTTTAAGGAGCCCAACGAAGATTGGGTGCGAAGCGTCAACTTCGAAGTCTGCGTCCCTCGGATTTTACGGCTACTGCACTACGACCGCTTGCCCAAACAACGCGTACGACTCAACCGGCGGAACATCTTTGCTCGCGACGCAAACCGCTGCCAGTACTGCGGCAAACGGTTTGTTACAAGCGAACTGAGCCTCGACCACGTCGTGCCGACTTGCCTTGGCGGTGGTACGAGTTGGGAAAACTTGGTCTGCGCTTGCGTGAAGTGCAATGTGCGCAAAGGAGGGCGAACCCCAAAACAAGCCCACATGAAGCTTATTTGCAAGCCCGTACGGCCCAAGCGCAGCCCCGTGCTCGCGATGAAGCTAGGCAATCCCAAGTATGCCAGTTGGAAGACGTTCCTCGACGCAGCCTACTGGTCGGTCGACCTAAAATGAATGAGCGATTAGTTGTTAGTGAAAATCGTCAGCACGAACGACTAATTTTCCTAACGCCTAATTATCGACCAATGGCTCTTTTTTCTCGGTAATCACCGGAAGCGTGAGGGACATCTCGGCATTGAGCTCGGTAAAGGCGGCCCATTCTTCTGGCACATTGTCCTCATGGAAAATGGCCTCCACGGGACATTCTGGCACACAGGCCTCGCAGTCGATACATTCTTCGGCATGAATGTACAGAATCTGCTCGCCTTCGTAGAAGCACTCTACAGGGCAAACGACTACGCAATCCGTGTATTTGCAGCCGAAACAGGGTTCGCAAACTACGTGAGTCATGTCTTTGAGTCTCCCCTTGGTAAATTCGGAATTGAGAATTCGGACTGCGGAATAAGGGATAAAAAGGCCCCCTCGAAACCCGCATTCGCAATGATACCTGTATCGGCAGCCTTTAGGCAAGTGTTTACTTGGGAATTCGGATTGCCGGATGGAGAGAGCGAAGAGGTCCCGAAATCGGCAGGGGG